>JAFSBM010000079.1 GCA_017437285.1 Ruminococcus sp.
TTATCTTCTATGCATTCCAGCCATTTTATAAATTCTTCCATTCTTTTTGCTCCTTTTTCCTTTTTTATTCTATTTTACCACTTCCTTTTCCTTTTGTAAACCTTTTTGTTACCGTTTTTTCACTCATGCGTTTGGTATGAATAAAAATCACGGAAACCAAGAGATGCCCGTGAGATATTTTATTCGTCTTTTTTCGCAGAATTTTCCTTTTTGCGTTTTTCCTCAATAGCTGTCAGAGATTCTGAGGAAAAAAGATTTACTCCGCAATGTGGGCATCTGTTGGTGCCGTAATTCGGATCAGTATAGCGTTTCCCCCAAAACCTGCGATTGCAATGAGGACATTTATTTACAACAAATATAATAACAAGGGAAATCAATGAAACAGCATAGCCACATTCGATAAGTACATCAGGGTTTCGGCTGATTAAAAATCCAATTACTACAATGGCAAATAACAAAGCAATTACTGCATATGTCAGCTTAATTTTTTTCTCAAATTTTCTGTTAATCGCATTTCTTTTAAGATTCATTTCAAGTTCTTCTTTTTGTCTTTCTTCAAGCGACTTTTCCAATTCATAGTCGTACATAAAATCAACCCTCCTTTTTGCGTTTTTCCTCAATAGCTGTCAGAGATTCTGTAGAAGAAAGTCTTGTATTGCAAAATGGGCATACCCTATTATCTATAGAAGTGAAATTCCTACTATCTCTTATTATCAACTCTGAATCGCAATGAGGACAAGTTGCTAAGTATCGCATAATTACTGCTGATATCAAATAAGAAGCCCAAATTAACCCAACAAACGCAAAAATATTACGAATAATAAGACCAAGGATAACAGATAATATAAATAATACACGAATAATTATATATCCGATTTTTTGCTTTTTTTCATATTTTCTGTTTCTCTGATTTATTTTAAGCTTTAGTTCAAGTTCTTCTTTTTGTCTTTCTTCAAGCGGCTTTTCCAATTCATAGTCATACATAAAATCACCAATCCTTATATCATAATATTTTAGTTTAAGCGTTAACCTTAACCATAAGTGCCACAGAATGTGCCGAAATACCCAGCTTTTCCCCTGTAAAGCCGAGATGCTCCTCGGTGGTAGCCTTGACGCTTATCTGCGATACATCACAGCCGCAGACTCTTGCGATATTCTCACGCATAGCAGGAATATGCGGTGCAAGCTTAGGTGCCTGTGCAATTACCGTAGCGTCAATATTTCCGATAGTATAGCCATTTTCACGGCATATTTCCGCAACTCTTTCAAGAAGCTTCATACTGTCAGCACCACGGTATTCCTCCGCAGTATCGGGGAAATGCTTGCCAATATCCCCCAAGGCAAGCGCACCAAGCATTGAATCCATAACAGCGTGGAGCAGAACATCAGCGTCGGAATGACCTAAAAGCCCTACAGTATGGGGAATATCAACACCGCCGAGTATAAGCTTTCTGCCCTCAACAAGCTTGTGTACATCGTAACCGTGACCTATTCTGAACATACATTTTTCTCCTTTTCCAAAGCAAGCAGCGTTTCCGCAATTTTTATATCCTCAGGCGTAGTGATTTTTATATTTGTGTAATCTCCCTCGGTCATATAAACCTTACAGCCGATAGCCTCAGCAAGCTGACAATCATCGGTAAAATCAAGGTTGTGTTCAAGGGCAAAATCAACGCCCTCAAAGTAGATTTTCTTCTTGAAAATCTGGGGAGTCTGCGTTATATAGAGGCTTTTTCTCGGCGGAGTATCAACTACAAGTCCGCTGTCAACTACCTTAATTGTATCCTTTACGGGAACTCCGAGAGCTGCACCGCCAAATACAAGAGCGTCCTTTACAGCCTTTGAAATATGGCATGGCTTTACGAGAGGTCTTGCACCGTCATGAACAGCAATAAGCTCCGTTTCCTGCGATATACAGCGAATTCCGTTTATAACGCTCTCCTGCCGTGTACTTCCTCCTGCAACGCATTTCACAAATTTTGTAATGCCTGCACGTTTCGCCTCATTTTCAATTGCAGGGAAATCGTCCTCACGGGCAACAATAATAATTTCCTTTATTTCGGGAGTTTCCTCAAATGCTTTCATAGTCTGACCTATGACAGCACCCTCACCAAGGGGCATAAGGATTTTATTCACTCCGCCCATTCTTGTGGAATTACCTGCACATACGATTACAGCCGATGTATTCATTTATCTTCCTCCTTTTTAGAGTCATTTATAAATTCCGCCACAATATAGCGTGGACGCTGTTTAACTTCCGCATAGATTTTTCCTACATATTCGCCTATTATTCCCAATGCAAGCAGCTGCAAACCGCCTATAAACCATATAGAGCATACGGTACTTGACCAGCCCAGCTCCGATGCACCTGCAAATTTCACGATAATCGTCCACAGCATTGCAAGAACGCTGACAATTGACATTATAAAGCCCATTGCGGTTATAAGCTTCAAAGGCTTTGTGCTGAATGATGTTATGCCGTTTACTGCAAAGGCAAGCATTTTTTTCAGGGGATATTTACTTTCTCCTGCGAAACGCTCCCCACGCTCATAATAGACATTACAGCTCTTGAAGCCGATAAGGGGAACCATTCCACGCAAAAACAGATTTACCTCTCTGTAGTTCGAAAGTTCCTCCAGCACACGACGGCTCATAAGGCGGAAATCAGCGTGATTGTAAACCACATCTGCACCCATTGCACTCATAAATTTATAAAATCCCTCTGCGGTGAATTTCTTGAAAAATGTATCCGTATCTCTTGCACTTCTCACGCCGTATACAACGTGATTTCCCTCGTGGAATTTCTCCACCATAGCGTCAATTGCGTTTATATCGTCCTGCAAATCAGCGTCCATGGTAATTGCCATACTGCACAGGCTTTTTACTGTCATAAGACCTGCAAGAACTGCATTCTGATGACCGCTGTTGCGGGCAAGGTCAATTCCTGAAAACAGCTGCGGATTTCCCTCGTGAAGCTCCTTTATAATATCCCATGTTTTGTCCTTTGAGCCGTCATTTACAAATACCACACGGCTGTCGGGGGATATCATTTCTCTTTCAATAAGAGAGGCATATTTTTCTTTAAGCCGATTTGCTGTTTCATGGAGAACAGCCTCCTCATTATAGCAGGGAACGACCATATATAGCGTATTTTCTTTTATCATCATAAACTCCTGCGGTAAGATTAATGGCATTCCACCTCAGGAATGCCATTAAAATAAATCAATTAATACTTTTTCTTTTCTTCCTCAATAATCTTCAAAAGGTCATCAACGGACATATCCGAAGGCTTCTTTGAAGGCTTAAGAGGTGTGTTTCCGAGAATATCGGAAATGTCGGGAGAACTGCTTCTCTTAGGTGCAGCAGCCTTAACCTCAGCAGGCTTAGCAGTTGCACCGCCTCTTAACTCGGCAACCTGATCTCTTGTGAGAATTCCTGTGTTATCTGAAACTGTTGATTCAGGCTTTGTATATGTTGCTGTACGCTCTGTTGCAGATGTCTTTCTGAGCATTTCCTCACGGAGAGTTTCAGCTGTAGGTGCAGCGGAAGAAACAGTTCCGGGATTTCTCTGAGCAAAGGAGGATTCAGCAGTACCTGAGCCTGAGAATGAAGCTGTATTGCTGAGGCTTCCGCCCTTCTGTGCCTTGAACTGAACTGTACGCTCTTTTTCCTTCTGATAAGGAGAATCGGGGTTAACCTCTTTCTGCTTGAAGTTTTCAGCAATTGACATCTTTCTTCTTTCAAAAGCAGGATTTACGGAAGTATCATTTTTAGGCTCGTAGAGGGGGTCTGCATTCTTTCTTGCAGCCTTTCCGCTTTCGGACTCGTCATACTCATAAAATCCGAATTCGTCCTCGTCCTCCTCCTCGTTGCGTGAACCTAAGATTGAAGCAAAGAGAATGATGATAAGGAGAAGTGCGGGAACACCAAGGAGAGCAATTATACCCTTGAGCTGTCTTGCGAATACAATAAATCTTCCAAGTTCAAGGCTCTCGTTGTAGGAGCTGCACATTGCAACGATTTTATCCTTTGCAATTGAGCCTGTTGTATCCTCGTGGAGGGAGTCCATAGTATAATACTGTGTACCCTCCTCACTTTCTGAGATAAAGCTGATACATCTCACTGAAAGCTGTGCAGGGTTGTCAGCAGGGTAGCAGAGAACGATGTCACCTGTTGAAGCCTCGCCCTTTTTCGGGTCAGCCTCATGCTTTTTAAGGTCCCTTGCAATAAGGGCAGCACCGGGTCTGATTTCATTTATGGGGCTTTCCTCCCCTACAACATAGATGTATCTGTCGAAGATTTTGGGAGTTTTGTCACCTGCGAATAAAATATTGATACCTGCGGATACTATAACAGAAGTAATACAGAGTATCACTATGAGCAGCTTTAAAGCTGAAAATCTTTTCTTTTTCTTCATTTCATTGAGTCCTTTCGTCTTAAGTTATAGCAAACGACAAAATCTTTTTGCGGTTGCTATTTGCCGATACGCACGGAGCAAACTTTAGTTTGCGGAAGTGCGAGGCACTTTAATATAACTACACATTTTTCGTTTCTGATTTCATTTTCGAAACGATGCTGAAGGGCAGCTCTAAAAAAACATTTTGTTAAAGAAAAAGCAGATAGGTGCGGCAGCTGCAAGAAAACCTTCCGCAGGCGTACTTTCGTACTCCAAGGGAGGTTGACGCAGCAGATGTCGTGCATAGCTGTTTTTTCTCAAAAGGGTTTTTTAGAGGTGACCTGAATATATTATACCATATTATTTCTAAAATTTCAATCGTTTTTTTATATTTTTTCAACTTTTTTTCAGAATGTTTACAAGAGGCATATTATTACGCCTTTGTACCTGCGACATTTTTAGTTCGAACGTCTATTTTCTGTAAATCCCTTTGCTGTAATGCACAACAAAAACTCATAGAAAATTCACAATTACAGCATTTTACACATAGAAAAAATATTTTTTTAGTCACAATGCCTTTATTTTTGGTAATTTGTAAATTCTGAATACAAAAGTTTGTGAAAATATACAATTGAAATAGGTAAAAAAATATGATACAATATTATTGTGGTTTTTATACACGGTGTTTTACAATATGTGTATAAAACTACTTTATATATACCCTTAGTATTGTTAATATTGAAAGGAGATAAATTATGACACCCTCAAAAAAGCAGATTATCGAAAAAATTAAGGAGGATTTCCCCAAAAAGCTACAGGCTCTTTACAGCGTAACTCCCGAAGAAGCGTCAGATAAGCAGGTTTATCAGATTCTTTCCTCAATTATCGTTGACATTCTCGGTGCAAAAAGACAAAGCTTTGTAAATCATACTCATTCCGTAGGCGGAAAGCAGATTTACTACCTCTCAATGGAATTCCTTATGGGACGTTCTCTCAAAACAAGTCTTTACAACCTCGACATCGCTGAGGAAGTCCGCACAATGATGAAATCCCACACAATCAACCTTGACAAGGTGTTCGACCACGAACCCGATGCAGGTCTTGGAAACGGCGGTCTTGGCAGACTTGCGGCTTGCTATCTTGACGGACTTGCAACAACAGGTTTCCCTGCTATGGGTTACTCCCTCTGCTATGAGTACGGAATTTTCCAGCAGAAGTTAGAGGACGGCTGGCAGACTGAGCTTCCCGACAACTGGCTCCCCGGCGGCAGCGTTTGGCTTGTTCCTAAGCCTGAACTTTCCCTTGAAGTTCATTTCGAGGGCGATTTGCAGGAATACTGGGATAATCAGTATCACTACATCTCCCACAAGAATTATAACACAGTTGTGGCTACACCTTATGATATGTATGTATCAGGCTACGGCGGCGAGGGCGTATCAGTTCTCCGTCTGTGGTCAGCTAAGGCACCAAGCTTTAATATGTCCGAGTTCAACGAGGGCAACTACGCACAGGCTCTTGCACAGAATGCAACAGCTAACTCAATTTCAAAAATCCTCTACCCCAACGACAACCACGCTGAGGGTAAGAGTCTCCGTTTAAGACAGCAGTATTTCCTCTGTGCAGCGTCTATCGGCGATATTGTAAACAGCCATATGATGGTATACGGCACACTTGAAAATCTTGCTGAAAAGGTTGCAATTCACGTAAACGATACACACCCCACACTTGCAATTCCCGAGCTTATGCGTGTTCTTCTTGACGATTGCGGATACGGCTGGGATAAGGCTTGGGATATCGTTACAAAGACATTTGCTTATACAAACCATACTGTTATGGCTGAGGCTCTTGAAAAGTGGGACGTAAACCTTGTAAAGCACATAATTCCGAGAATTTTCTCAATTATTGTTGAAATCAACAACCGCTACTGCCAGTCACTTATGGAGAGAAACGGCGGCGACAGTGCAAAGACAACTCGTATGTCAATCATCAAGGACAATATGATTCATATGGCAACTCTCTGCGTTGCGGCTTCTCACAGCGTAAACGGCGTATCAAAGCTTCATTCCGAGATTATCAAGGAATCCGTATTCCACGAGGAATATCAGGTATCTCCCGAAAAGTTCAAGAATGTAACAAACGGTATCGCATACAGAAGATGGCTTATGCAGTCCAATCCGGGACTTACAAAGCTTCTCTCCGAAACAATCGGCGACAAGTTTATGAAAGACGGCTCAGAGCTTGAAAAGTTCAGAGCATTTGAAAATGACGAAACTGTTCTCAAAAAGCTCCTTGAAATCAAGCAGGAGAATAAGAAGAAGTTCGCTAAGCACGTTAAATCCGCAAGCGGAATTATTCTCGATACAGAGCGTATTTTCGATGTACAGGTAAAGCGTCTGCACGAATACAAGCGTCAGCACCTCAATGTAATGAATATTCTTGCTGATTATGCATATCTTCTTGCAAATCCCGACGCTCCATTCACTCCCAAGACTTATATTTTCGCTGCAAAGGCTGCTCCCGGATACTATCTTGCAAAGCAGATTATCAAGATGATATGGGCAATTTCAGAGGAAATCAGAAAAAATCCCAAGATTTCACAGAAATTACAGGTTGTATTCCTTGAAAATTACTGTGTAACGCTTTCCGAAAGACTTATGCCTGCATCTGATATTTCAGAGCAGATTTCTCTCGCAGGAACAGAGGCTTCGGGTACAGGAAATATGAAGTTTATGCTCAATGGTGCTGTAACTCTCGGAACTCTTGACGGTGCAAATATTGAAATCAAGGATGCCGCTGGAGATGACAATATCGTAATTTTCGGTATGACAACTCCCGAAGTTAACGCTCTCAAGGCAAGAGGATATAATTCCAACGATTATTTCAACAATGACGGAAGAATCAAGGAGGCTATCCTCCGTATGTACAACGGAATTAACGGCTGTACATTCAATGATGTGGCTGATTCTCTCAAAAATCGTGACCCATATATGGTTCTTGCTGATTTCGACAGCTACCGCAAGGCACAGGCATATATCACAGAGTGCTACAATGACAGAATGAAGTGGGCTAAGATGTCACTTAACAATATTGCAGGTGCAGGAATTTTCTCTGCTGACCGTGCAGTTACAGAATACGCTGACAACATCTGGTATCTCAGATAAAATAATTAATATTTGATGATAAGGCTGTATTTACGTGCAGCCTTATTGTCGTGCTTGTCCGATTCGTAATGCGTAATGCGTAATTCGTAATTATTTTTAAAAGCTGATATTATTTTGTAGGGACACAGCGTGCTGTGTCCGCAGTTTAACGTAATATAGCCTATTTTGTGTAGGGGCGGATATTATCCGCCCGCAATTTCGGTACGAAATTTACGTTTTTTGACAATCTGAGATTATTTTTCTATAAAGTAATTACGCATTACGAATTACGCATTACGCATTATTATTAAGGAGGTAATATAAAGGTGAAACCAATATATGATACATGGAATTTAAGCTACAAATCAATTTTCGGAGCAGTTCGGCAATATAATACCTGCCGATTTTCAATCCGCCTTTCAAAGGATATCCGCCCCGATTTTCCGCCTGTACTCGTACTTTTCCGCACAGGCTTCAAGGAGCGTTTCCTCACTATGAACGTAACCTCTGAGGAGGAGGATTGTTTCGTATATTCCTGCGATTATACTCCTCGTTACAGCGATGTTCATTACTACTACTTCTCATATACAACTGACGGAATTCGCCGATATATCAAGAAAATCAACTGCCACGAGGGCGGCGAGGGTGACGGCGGACTGTTTCAGCTTACAGTTTATGCCCACGATTATGAAACTCCCGATTTTCTCAAAGGCGGCATAATGTATCAGATTTTCCCTGACCGATTCTGCAAAAGCGGAGAGGTTCACGAAAATATTCCCGAGGGCAGAGTTCTCCGTGAGGACTGGAACGGCACTCCGTGGTATAAACCCGACCACAACGGTCACGTGTGGAATAACGACTATTTCGGCGGCGATTTCAAGGGAATTCAGTCAAAGCTGAAATACCTCAGCGACCTCGGAGTGACCTGCATTTACCTCAACCCCATTTTTGAATCCCACGAAAATCACCGCTATAACACCGCTGATTATATGAAAGCAGACCCAATGCTTGGTACAAATGACGATTTTGAGGAACTCTGCACAGAGGCGAAAAAGTACGGTATATCCGTAATTCTTGACGGCGTATTCTCCCACACAGGTGCAGACAGCCGATATTTCAACAAATTCGGCAGATATAAGGACTCCGTGGGTGCATACCAGTCAAAGGAAAGTCCATATTACGAATGGTACAGCTTTATAAATTATCCCCATGAGTATGAAGCGTGGTGGGGAATTGATACATTGCCCAATATATGGGAAAATAACGAGGATTACACGGAATTTATCTGCGGTGATGAGGGTGTTCTCCATTACTGGCTTGACAAGGGTGCGGCAGGTTTCAGACTTGATGTTGCAGACGAACTCCCCGACCAGTTCCTCAATAATCTGCGTAAATCCGTGAAAAATTACGGCAAGGACAAAGTGATTATCGGTGAGGTATGGGAGGACGCATCAAACAAGGAAAGCTACGGCATAAAGCGTCGTTATCTCCTTGGCGACCAGCTTGACTCCGTTATGAACTACCCGTTCAGAGAAGCGATTATCAACTTTGTAAAAGGCGGCCCTGCAAGAGATTTCATTTACTCGATAATGACAATTCTTGAAAATTATCCAAAGCCGTCCATTGATGTGCTGATGAATTTCGTGTCAACTCACGACATTGAAAGAGCTATAAACCGCCTTGCAGGGGAATATTGCGACGATAAGTCAAAGGATTGGATGGCTGAAAAATATCTCACAGAGGAGCAGTACCGACAGGGCAAAAATATGCTGAAAGTGGCTATGACGCTGATGTTCTTCCTCCCCGGTGTGCCAAGTATTTACTATGGCGATGAGGCAGGCTTGCAGGGCTATAAAGACCCATTCAACCGCCGCTGTTACCCATGGGGCAATGAGGATCAGGAGCTTATCAACTTCGTTTCGGAACTTAGCCGTGTGAGAAAATCCATTCCCAATATGAAAGACGGCAGAACATATTTCGTTGTGAATGACGGTTATACCATTGATGAGCGAGTTGTTGCCTTTACACGTCAGGGAAATCCCGACTATATTTTCTTTATCAACAGGTCAGCTGATGAGGTGAAAATCTCCAATCTTTCGCAAAAACTGTTCAGATTCCGCAATTTTAAGCAGTATAACGGCAGCTACAACAACGATTGCGTTACACTTCCGCCATACGATTATGCCATTGTTGAAGCTGAATTTATGGGATAATATTCTTTTAATATTGCAGTTATAATTCAAAAATATATAAATTCAAGTATTCTTTAAGATTATTTTAAGGTTTGCAGGATATACTATAAGAGGATTAATAATCCCCCAATTCCCCTTCTATATTTATTTAGAGCTAACCTTCGCTCTACAGGCTGTATCTTCCCCGATACAGTCATTTTTTTTGCCATATCACATATGGGCATAAAAAAGCGGCAAGAATTTCTCTTTGCCGCTTATCATTATTCTGTTTTCCGCTGAAAATTAGTCAAGCCTTGTAATTGTTAATAATGACATAAAGAAACATATAACGCAGAAAATTATAAACAGCGGATTTGTAAATGTCCACTTGTAATACACTTTCGGAGTGTTATAATTTTCGCTGATGTATGCCTTGACCTCATGACGTTTCACAATAAGCACAACTATGGCTGCCAATGTGAATATCAGCAGCGGACCGTAATCCAGCAATGGTGCAATGCTTTCGGGAACTCTTTCAATAAGGAAAGTTGTTCCCTCAGCCATAACAAAATTGTTGAGGAAGTGAATGAGAATTGACCATATAATGCCGTATTCCATAGCGGTATACGCAAGGACAAATCCCACTACAAAGGCAAAAGGTGCCTGAACAAAATTTCCGTGCATAACTCCGAATAAAATCGAAGAAATCAGCATGGCATAGCCTTTTCCTACACCTGTTTTTTCAAGGGATTTCATCATATAGCCACGGAATACGATTTCCTCAAAAATCGGAGCAGTAAGTCCTGCATAAATAAGCATTGAAATTGATTCGCTGCCGCCTGATGCCGCTTCAACAGCCTCCTCAGCGGTAAAACCTACAAGATTCAGCAGCATTTCCAACCCTATGCCCAACAGGGAGAAAACAAGCTGACAGCCGTAAAATACACAGAAAATCATTAAGAATGATTTCGGATTCATACTTTTTTTCTTTTCAAAAATTTCTTTCGGCTTGATGACTTTCCACATAAACAAGCCTAAGAAAAATGTGGCAACCAATACCGCAAATGTACTGCCCATATCGGTATTTTCAAAGTTTTCCAGAAACGTATCAAAGATATCCGGTGTGTCGCTGAATACCATAAGTACGCCGAGTGCAACCCCAATTACAACGGCTACAGCAAAAATCGTTCCGAACATTATCCCTTCATAGAGAAGATTTCCGCCGAAAATCTTGTACATCCATTTTTTGAACCGCTTTTCCTCTGACATTGCAGAAGGCAGCGGCGGCGGATATGCCTGTTGATACGGTTGGTTTTCTCCGCTGTACTGCGGAAATTGCTGATTGTTGAAATTCTCCATAATAAAAATTCCCCTTATCATTTTATTTGCAGGAATACCCTGCTTTATTATTGTATCACAATGTTAAAATGTTGTCAAGGTGTTTAAAAGTTGCTTTTCTGCGGAAAATATGATATAATATCGATTGGTATGAAAGTTGAAAACGGAGGATTTTTATGTTCGAGGGATTTTCAAAGGAGGCTTTTGACTTCCTTTTTGGTATAAGAATGAACAATAATAAGGAATGGTTCGAGCCGAGAAAAAAGATTTACACACAGCATATTTACGAGCCGCTGAAAGCCCTTGCACAGGAGCTTTTCAAGCCTTTTGAAAATACGGGAATGATAAGCAAAGCAGGGCGGATTTACCGTGACGAAAGCTATCCGCCTTATCTCCACTACCGTGATACTCTGTGGATTTATATTCGATATAACGCATGGGACTGGAGCAAAACTCCCACACTTTATTTTGAGATTTCCCCTGAGGGTGCGGAATTCGGTTTCCGCATTTCAAAGCCTGCGGCGGCTGTTATGGAGCATTTTCGCTGTGATATTGCGGATAATCCCACATATTTCACGGAACTTATTCAAATGCTGAGAAATAACAATATTGAAATCGGCGGTGAGGAATACAAGCGGAAAAAGAAATGCACTGTTCCCGAGGCGGAGGAACTTTTCCTGAAAAAAGGCTTGTCGGCATATCGGAAAATTACTGATTTATCGGCATTGAACAAGCCTGAACTTGCAGAGGAAATAATAGAGGTGTTCCGCCTTACAATGCCGTTGAACGACTATTTCCACGGGGTTGTCAATAAAGTTGAAGCTGATAAAATAAAGGAGAAGCTTGAACTGCTTTCCACCGAGGAAACCACGGATTTAAGCGGCGTTAAAGCTCCCGATGTTGAATTTATGTGGTGAAATAGCTTTTAGTCATTAGCTGTTTTTATAAGCCTTTAGCCATTAGCTGTTAGCTTTTTTGAACGGCAGACAAACTTCTGCCGTTCTTTTTTATATTTTGCAGTTTTTTCGGCAAGCTCAGATATGCCCTTAAAAATACCCTTAAAATAAATATTCTAATTTGACTGAATATATTGCTTTTTGTCGGAATATATGCTATAATTAATCGTCTGAATAAATAAGGAGGTTATTATATGGAAAATATTGTAAGCCTTAAAAATATTATAGTTGAATTTGAGGACGGCGACAGAATTCTCAAAGACATCAGCCTTGACATAAAAGATAAGGAATTTGTTACATTTCTCGGCCCCTCAGGCTGCGGAAAAACCACAACTCTGCGTATCATTGCAGGCTTTTTAGAGCCGAAAAGCGGTGATGTTATCTTCGAGGGCAAGCGTATCAACGGTATGCCTCCACACAAGAGAAACGTCAACACCGTTTTCCAGAGATACGCTCTTTTCCCTCATCTCAACGTATATGAAAATATAGCTTTCGGACTTCGTGTAAAGAAAGTTCCCGAAAAGGAAATCGTCCGCCGTGTCGGCGAAATGCTGGAACTTGTAAACCTTATGGGTTACGAAAAGCGTACAGTTAACCGTCTGTCAGGCGGTCAGCAGCAGCGTGTAGCTATTGCCCGTGCATTGGTAAATCACCCGAAAGTACTCCTGCTTGATGAACCGCTGGGTGCGCTTGACCTGAAGCTCCGTAAGGAAATGCAGATTGAACTCCGCAAAATCCAGCAGGAACTTGAACTCACCTTTGTTTACGTTACCCACGACCAGGAAGAAGCCCTCACAATGAGCGACAGCATCGTTGTTATGAATAACGGCCATATTCAGCAGATTGGCTCACCTACGGATATTTACAATGAACCTGTAAATGCCTTTGTTGCTGACTTTATCGGTGAAAGTAATATCCTCAACGGCTCAATGCTCCGTGACTGCCTCGTTCAGTTCAACGGCAGAGAGTTTGAATGTGTTGATAAGGGATTCGGCAAAAATGAAACAGTTGATGTTGTTATCCGTCCCGAAGATGTGAAGATTGTCCCTGCAGCATCTGCAAAGCTTACGGGTATTGTTGAATCTGTTGTGTTCAAGGGCGTTCACTATGAAATGATAATTGACGGTGTTGACCACAAGTGGACAGTTCATTCCACAAAGGCAGAAACGCCCGGCACTATGGTTGGACTTGCCTTTGACCCCTTTGATATTCACATTATGAAGAAATCGGAGGAATGACAATGAAGCTGAAATATTTTTCCGCACCATACCTTGTATGGATGGTTGTATTTATTCTCGTTCCCCTGTTAATGATTGGATTTTTCGCCTTTACAAATGACGAGGGAAAATTCACAATGAAGTATATTTCAGATGTGGGACAGTATGCGAATATTTTCGTCCGTTCAATCTGGCTTTCCCTCATAGCTACGGCAATTTGCCTTGCAATTGCCTATCCTACGGCATTTATCCTTTCCCGAATGGAAAAGCACAAACAGGGTACAATGCTTATGATTGTAATGCTGCCAATGTGGATGAACTTCCTCCTCCGCACATATGCGTGGATGACTTTGCTGGGCAACAACGGCATTATAAATCATCTCCTCGGTATGATTGGACTTGGACCTTTCAAGCTTATCAACACATCGGGAGCAGTTGTTCTCGGTATGGTTTACAACTACCTGCCCTTTATGATTTTACCCCTTTATTCCGTTATGGAAAAAATCGACAACAGTATGTTTGAAGCGGCAGAGGACTTGGGATGCAGCTATATGCAGACGCTTTTCAGAGTAATCGTTCCCCTTAGTATTCCGGGTATCACATCGGGAATTACTATGGTTTTCGTGCCTGCTATTTCCACATTTATTATTTCCCGTATGCTGGGCGGCGGCTCAAATCTCCTTGTAGGCGACCTTATAGAAATGCAGTTCCTCGGAAATGCCTATAATCCACACTTGGGAGCAGCTATGTCACTGGTGCTTATGGTGATTATCCTTGTTATTATGACCGTAATGAACCAGTTTGACCCTGACGACCAGGTGCTTATGTAGGAGGTGGGGAAATGAAAAAATTAGGTAAAGCATATCTTGCACTCGTACTCTTTTTCCTGTATATCCCCATTTTCGTGCTTATTGTTTTCTCATTCAACGAAACAAAAAGCCGAAGCGTATTCAGCGGCTTTACCCTTGATTGGTATATCCGCCTTTTCAACAACAGAATTATTATTTCATCTCTTGTAAATACAATTATTATTGCCTGCGTTTCAAGCATAGTTTCCACAGTTCTTGGAACTTTTGCGGCTATCGGCATAAACAGTATGCGTAAAGTGCCGAAAAGAGTTGTAATGGGCATTACAAATATGCCTATCATCAACCCCGAAATCGTAACAGGTGTATCTCTTATGCTGCTTTTCGTATTCTTTGCGGCACGTATGAACCTTGAATTCGGCTTTGTTACGCTGCTTATCGCACATATTACCTTTAATGTGCCTTATGTTATTCTCAATGTTATGCCGAAATTCAATCAAATGGACCCACATATTTACGAGGCGGCACAGGATTTGGGATGCAGCCCTTTCAAGGCGTTCAGAAAAGTAGTTCTCCCCGAAATTATGCCGGGTGTTATCAGCGGATTTCTTATGTCATTCACTTATTCCCTTGATGACTTTGTAATCAGCTACTTTACAAGCGGTTCAACTTCTCAGACCTTGCCGATTACGATTTATTCAATGACAAGACGTAAGGTTTCCCCCGAAATCAATGCACTTTCAACTCTTATTTTCATTTCAGTTGTGATAATTCTCATTGTGAAGAATATAATCGAGAAAAAGGCATTGAAAAAAGCAGGGAAAATATAAGGCAATGCGTAATTCGTAATTCGTAATGCGTAATTAATGCAGGGACAGATATTATCCCTACACAGGATTATGATATATAACCAATTTGTAGGGACACGGCGTGCCGTGTCCGATATACATATTATGGTAACGCATTATTCAAATTATATTGCAAATATAATTCTGTAGGCGGACACGGCTCGCCGTGTCCCTACAATGTTCTATTGAAATATCCGCCAAAAAAATAATATGGAGTTAAAAAATGAAAAAGATATTTTCGTTTATTTCCGTGGCAATTCTCTGTATGTCTATGCTTGCCTCCTGTGCGGAAGCCGATGTTTCCGAGGAATACGAGGAGGAAGAAGAAGTCACACAGCAGACCGTCACCATTGAAGACCCCGATTACTACACACGCTTCAAGGGGAAAGGCATTTCCATAAATGTCTACAACTGGGGCGACTACATCTCCGCAGGTGCAGATGAGGGAACAATTGACGTAAACGGCGAATTCGAAAAGCTTACAGGCATAAAGGTAAACTACACCAACTTCGCCACAAATGAGGAACTTTACGCTAAATTAAAGGGCGGTGCGGCTTCCTATGATGTGATTATACCCTCCGATTATATGATTAGCAAGATGATTAAGGAGGATATGATTCAGCCTGTCAACTTTGACAATATCCCCAATTTCAAGTACATTATGGATAACTTCCGCAATCAGGACTACGACCCTAAAAATGCCTATTCTGTGCCGTATACGTGGGGTACTGTAGGTATTATGTACGACACTTCAATGATAGATATTCCCAAAGAGGATATTGACTGGGATTTGCTGTGGAATGAGGACTATGCCGACCAGATTTTAATGTTCGACAATCCCCGTGACGCTTTCGCCATAGCTGAAATTATGCTGGGTTACTCCCTCAATACCGAAGATGAGGAGGAAATGCGTGCGGCATCGGCTAAACTGCTTTCACAGAAAAAAATCGTTCAGGCATACGTTATGGACGAGGTTTTCGACAAAATGGGTGCAGGCGACGCTCTTATTGCTCCCTACTATGCAGGCGACGCTCTCACAATTATGGAGGATAACGAATCTCTTGATTTCGTAATTCCCAAAAGCGGTACAAATCTTTTCGTTGACGCTATGTGTATTCCTAAATCCGCAAAGCAGAAAGAGGCGGCGGAAATGTACATCAACTCCTGTGCGAACCTGATATAGCCTTTGCAAATATCGACTATATCTGCTATTCTACGCCGCATCAGGCGGCTTTCAATATGCTTGACGAGGAAGTTCAGAACAGCCCTATCACATATCCCGACCAGGATTTTATCCGTGAAAAGACATCTGTTTTCGTCAACCTTTCCGATGAAGCCAATCAGCTTATGCAGGATTTGTGGACTGAGATGAAATCCGCTGAGGACGAAACAGCAAACAGGTGGATTGTCCCTGTATTCCTTGTTTTCTGTATTTTCCTTATGGCATTTGTCCTCATCAGACGACACATCAAAAACAAAAAAGACATTTTTTAATTAAAGCCTTTAGCCGTTAGCCTTTAGCTATTAGCCGGCGGTTTGATTCAAAATTAAGAATTAAGAATTTATGGACGGTGGATTAATTTCTGCCGTCTTTTCTTATGGGCATCTCTAAAAGGCTAAGAGCTACCAGCTTAACATTAAAATAAAAAAACTTTTTCTTTGTTAATTTGTACATAAAATATAATGGTATTATTAAAATTTTATATAGTTTTCTGACATTGACAATTTTCTCTCAAAGTGTTATAATATATAATGGAGTTATTGTATAGGTGTATGGTGAGAGTTCAGATTTGCTCCCTATCACCTGAATAGAAAGGATTTTTTTAAATGGCTAAAGATAAAAAAATGGTAACCGCTATCACCTCAATGGAGGAGGATTTCGCACAGTGGTATACCGATATATGTAAAAAAGCGGAACTCGTTGAGTATACAAGCGTTAAGGGCTGTATGGTAATTCGCCCCTACGGCTACGCTATATGGGAAAATATTCAGAAAATTCTCGACGGAATGTTCAAGGAAACAGATCATGAAAATGTATGTATGCCTATGTTCATTCCCGAAAGCCTGCTTCAGAAAGAAAAGGACCACGTTGAGGGCTTCGCTCCCGAAGTTGCTTGGGTAACTCACGGCGGAAGCGAAAAGCTTGAGGACAGACTTTGTGTTCGTCCAACTTCCGAAACTCTTTTCTGTGAGCATTATTCAAATATAGTTCACTCTTACCGTGACCTCCCTAAGCTCTACAATCAGTGGGTTAGCGTTGTTCGCTGGGAGAAAACTACCCGTCCTTTCCTCCGTTCAAGAGAATTCCTCTGGCAGGAGGGCCACACAATTCACGCAACTGCTGAGGAGGCTATCGAGGAAACAGAGAAAATGCTCAATGTTTACGCTGATTTCTGCGAAAACTCCCTTGCAATGCCTGTTGTAAAGGGCAAAAAGACTGAAAGCGACAAGTTCGCAGGTGCTGTTTCTACATACGCTATCGAGGCTCTTATGCACGACGGTAAGGCTTTACAGGCAGGTACTTCACACTACTTCGGCGACGGCTTTGCTAAGGCATTTGACATTGAATATACAGACAAGGAAAACAAGCGTGTATATCCTCACCAGACAAGCTGGGGCGTTACAACTCGTCTTATCGGTGCAGTTATTATGACTCACGGTGACGACAGCGGTCTTGTTCTTCCTCCCGCAATCGCTCCCGTTCAGGCTGTAATTATCCCAATTGCACAGCATAAGGAGGGCGTTCTTGAAAAGGCAGAGGAGCTGAAAAATCGTCTTGCTGCTGCCGGTGTACGTGTTAAACTTGACGACAGCGAAAACTCTCCCGGCTGGAAGTTTGCCGAGTACGAGATGAAGGGTGTTCCTGTTCGTGTTGAAATTGGTCCTCGTGATATTGAGGAGGGCAATTGCATTATCGCTTCCCGTTGGAATGGCGAAAAGGTTACTGTTTCTATTGATGAGCTTGAAGCTGCTGTTGCTCAGAAGCTTGACGAGGCTCGTGAGGGTATGTTCAACAAGGCTCTCGAAAACCGTGAGAAAAAGACATACTCCTGTGAAAATATGGACGAAATCATTGCTGCTCTTGAAAAGAACGGCGACGGCTTTGTAAAGGCTCTCTGGTGCGGTGAGGAGGCTTGTGAGGACGAGGTCAAGGAAAAGACAGGCGTTGGCTCACGCTGTATCCCTCTTATGCAGGAGAGAATCGCAGGCAAATGCGTATGCTGCGGCAAACCTGCACAGCATATGGTTTATTGGGGTAAAGCTTATTAATAGCCTTTAGCCTTTAGCTTATTAGGAGTGATAGCATGCAAAGCTTCAAAGAGTTGATTATATGGCAGAAGTCAATGGAAACGGCTAACGGCTTATAAAAACAGCTAACAGCTAAAAGCTAATGGCTAACAGCTTATAAAAACAGCTAACAGCTAAAAGCTAATGGCTAACGGCTTATAAAAAAAGCTAACGGCTAACGGCTGACAGCTAATAGCTAACATCTAATTTGGCATTATCGTACAAAATCGGATTATCCATTTTGTATGATATTGCCTATAATTTAAATCTTTTAAATTAAAACAATTAATAATTTTAGTATTTCTTGTCGAATTTTTTAGTTATTCTCGATAATTAACAATCAACTGTTGATAAATTTGTGTAATCTCACCAAATCGACAGAAAATTACATTTACAGAGAGTAATCTACAAATTCGATAATACAAAAGGTCAAAACCGTCACTGACGGTCAAGGGTGTGGCAACACGCCCAAAATAAAATTTAGTGCCAAAACAGGCACAACTGGAGGTATGATACCATGTTCATCAAAAAGTTATTCACCATTTTCTGTGCTATGCTCTTGTCACTGACAATCATACCTCTCAACGGGGTATGGACTCTCGACGCTAATGCCGCTGTACAGGCTGTATGGCCTGTTGAAAGCGAATTCACAGAAATCACCACCCCATTCGATAACAACCGTAATACAGGCGGAGTTTACGGCGGTCACAACGCTATTGATATTCCTGCTGACGCTAATTCCGATATCTACGCTGCTGTCAGCGGTACTTGCGTTTCAGCAGGCTGGATGGGCGACTACGGCAACCTTATCATTCTCCGCCACGAAAATCTCGGCATTTACACATTTTATGCACATTGCATCTCAACTGCTGTTACAGCAGGACAGACTGTAAATGCCGGTGATGTTATCGGCTATGTAGGCAACACAGGCAATTCATTCGGCAATCATCTCCACTTCGGAATCTGCGACACTCTCCTCGGCGGCTATCCCACAGCAACTTATTATGACCCTGAAACTTATTTTATCTATTCTATGGAACAAGCTCCCGAAATTCCCACATCTACAGCAATTCCCACAACTCCCGCAGCCACAGCTCCCCCCGTAACTACTGCCCCTGCGACTACTGCCACCGCAGCAGCTGCAACAACTGCTCCCGTTACTACGGTAACTCCTGCTGAGTGTAACTGCTCCGACAAATATGCAGGTATTTACGTGACAAAAAATATCACAACTTACCTCAATATCAGAAGCGGTCACGGCTCAGAATATGATGTAATCGGTCAGATTTACCCACACAATCAGTTTGAGGTAATCAAAGCTGACGGCAGCTGGGCTCATATCAAATACGGCAAAATTACGGGATATTGTTCTATGGAATATATCACTCTGCTTGACAATCCCGAATCCTATATGCGGCTTTCAAACCCACTTATCCCCGACGGTCAGATTGCAAAAGGCAGCTATGTTGACCTCGGCGGAACAATCACTTCAAATCTGCCTATAACTCGTTTCACAGGCGGAATTTACAAGGCTGACGGTGTAACTCCCGTTTATGTTTACGAGAAAAATCCCAACTCCTACACATTCAATCTCTCAGGAGATTTCGACAATCGTATGCTTTTCAACGAACTCGACTACGGCACATACGTTTACAAGGTTGAGGCTGAGGACGAAAGCGGCAAGGTTTATCCCCTTATCGGCATAAGCTTTATGGTTGTACAGCCTGTCCGTCAAGGCGATATAAACGGTGACGGCGGCATTACAATCTCCGACGGCGTTCTTCTCCAGCAGTATATCCTCGGCAAGGGCAGCTTTGACGAATTCCAGCTTAAATGCGCTGATTTAACAGGCGACGACTATGTTGATGTATACGATATGATTATTATAAGAAAAAAGCTTACTGAATAAGTTCAAAAGGGCAGTATCGCTGTTACGGTATTGCCCTTTTTATCAGTATTACATTTCAAGTCCGAAACTAATGGAAAGAGCCGTATTCACCTTATTCATTGAATTCAGGTCAAGCTCCCCCATTTTATCCCCAAGACGCTTTTTGTCAATGGTGCGTATCTGCTCCAAAAGAACAATGCTGTCACGGGCAAGACCGCATTTATCAGCCTGCACTTCAATATGGGTTGGCAGGCGGTTTTTGTCCTGTCTGCTTGTAATTGCGGCAGCTATAACCGTGGGACTATGCCTGTTCCCCACGTCATTCTGAACGATAAGTACAGGTCTTACTCCGCCCTGTTCCGAGCCGACTACGGGACTAAGGTCGGCATAATAAATTTCTCCTCTTTTTACAGACATATATATTCAGCTCCTGTTCGCAGGCGGTTGCCTGTGTTTGTGGGGTATTTCCCCCTGTTGCTATTATTGTTCAAATACGTTGGATTATTCAATGGATTTTCTCTTTATTGTATTCGAATTTTTTGTTCGGTGTTACTTACATATTAAACGACACATTGGCAAAACAGGCGAAAATTGAAGTTCTTTTGACCTTTATATATAGTCAAAAGTAAAAATTATGTGAAATATAATAAAAAAGACTTGCATATTTAAAAATTATATGATATAATATGCTATGACAAAAATATAATTTGAAGTTATTATTTAAAAAATGAAGTAAATCAGCGAGGTTTTGTTTATGAAATTGCAACAGCTTGAATACGTTATCGCAATTGCTCAGGCAGGTAGTATTACTGCCGCTGCTAAAAATCTTTATCAGGCACAGCCAAATATCAGTATTGCCCTTAAAGAACTCGAGTCGGAAATAGGTATGCAGATTTTCTGGAGAACTCCCAACGGTATGGTTCTTACCCCCGAGGGCGAGGATTTTCTTGTGCGTGCAAAGGATATTGTTGAAAGTATGCACAGCCTTGAAGCTGATTACACAAACAGACCTGAGGACGGCATTTCATTGAGAATTTCTGCTGTCCGTTCAGGATATATCCCCGGAATTTTAGGCGAATGGATTAACGAGCTTGACAAGGACGAAAAGCTTTCTCTCCATTTCTTTGAAACAAGTACAAATAAGGTTATTGACGAGGTTAACAGCGGACGTGCTGATATCGGCATAATCCGTGTTCCCCTCAGCCAGTATCAGGTGTATGAGGAGCAAATGGCTAACCGCCGCTTCTTTATGCGTCCTCTCGCTGCCTTTGTACTTCAGCCTATTATGTCGGCTAATCACCCTCTTGCAAACCGTGAAGAAATTACTGTTGAAGAACTCGAAATGTACCCCGAAGTTGTTCACGCTGATGACGAAATGCAGCTCCTTGAGCATAATCATATCAGCAAGGAATATGAAAGCGGCAACCTCAAGAAAGTGTACGTTCAGGACAACGGCAGCAAAATGATTCTCCTTAATACAATCAAGGACGCTTATATGTGGGCTTCTCCCTCAAAAGGCGTACCTACAGGCGGCAGGGGCATTGTAGCTGTAAAATGCAATGCGGCTACACTGAAAACAATTGATGTTATGATTTGCAAAAAAACCAATGAAAATAACCGCACTATCAAGATTTGTATGGATTATCTTGCAGAGAAGTGTGCTACTCTTACAGGTGCATTGCCTATAGAAAAGCTTTTGGAGAATATTGAAAGACAGCCTGCTGCCACAGAAGAAGAATAAAAACCGTTCCGCTTTACGCTCCAATGAGTGTGAAGCGGATTTTTTTACAAGAAATACTCAAAAAACTATGGACAATAGTAAAAATATGTGGTATAATATATTTGAATAATCAAATATAACATCCGAATAGGATAGAAAGGAAAAGTATGTTTCACGAAAAATCATGCGGAGCGATTGTCTATCGTAAGTATCACGGCAACACGGAAATTCTCCTCATAAAGCATATCAACAGCGGACATTGGTCTTTCCCGAAAGGTCACGTTGAGGCTGGGGAATCCGAGGCTGAAACTGCTCGTCGTGAAATCAAAGAAGAAACTAATATTGACGTTATCATTGACCCGACTTTCAGGGAAACCGTTACATATTCCCCGAAAAAAGACACTATGAAAGTAGTTGTCTATTTTCTTGCCAAGGCGAAAAATGTGGATTTCCAGCCGCAGGAAAATGAAATTGCGGAAATTCGCTGGGTTGATATTTCTTATGCGTCAAGTATTCTCACTTATGAAAATGACAAAACCATTGTATCACGGGCAAAAGCGGCGATTAAAGAAAATCATGCGTAATTGTTATCTAAGTCATTAGCTGTTAGCCTTTAGCCGTTAGCCTTGCGGCAATGCGTAATTCGTAATGCGTAATGCGTAATTATTTTAAAGAGCCTTTAGCTTTTAGCCGTTAGCTATTAGCTTTTTTGGACAGCTGATATAATTTGTAGGGACACGGCGTGCCGTGTCCGCAATATAGTGGGGGCGGATATTATCCGCCTTTTTCTTTGCAGAAATATCAGATGAATAAATTCCCACACTTTGATTTACCATTATAATTAGTAAATTTGCCCTAATTATCGCATCTTTAACAGGTATATTGCACATTCTACCGAAAAATACCCCGTACCCCTTGAAAAAATTATGGATTTATAGTATAATATAAAAGAATATAATTGGGTAATATGGCTTTTTATTGCTGCACCAATAATCCATATCCCGAAAAGGAGGAAAAAAAGTGATAAAAGCAACTACTGCTACAAAAAAGCCGTCATATGCCGTTGCCTATGAACCTGCACGATATGTAAAATTTAAGCCGATTTACTATATCGCTGCATTTCTCATTCCTGCACTTCTGGCATTAATCGGCTACATCATCTTCGGAGTTTATCCCTTCGGAGAGCGTTCTGTACTGACTCTCGACCTTAACGGTCAGTATGTCTACTATTTCGAAAATATCCGCCGCTGTTTCTGGGAGGGCGACAGCTTCCTGTACAGCTGGGCAAGAAATTTGTCGGGCGGCTACCAAGGTGTTATTGGCTACTACCTTGCCAGTCCCTTTACCTTCATCGTTATCCTGATGCCACGAAGTCTTATCATCGAGGCACTTATGATAATGCAGCTGTGCAAAGTCGGTGCCTGTGGTCTGACATTCTGCATATACGCACAGAATTCCAAAAATGTCAAGCCTCTCCAGTCAATAATCTTCTCCACAATGTATGCTCTTATGTCTTACGTTTCAATTCAGCTTATTGACCCAATGTGGATTGACGGTCCTATTTTCCTGCCCCTCATCATTCTCGGTGTAGAGTATCTCATCGACGACGGCAGAAAAATCAACTATATCATTCCCCTTGCAATTATGTTTATTGCAAACTTCTATATCGGCTTTATGGTTGCGATTTTCGTAGCCCTCTACTTCGTTTACTACCTTTTCTTCGGTGCAAAGAGAAAGTTCAAGGGTGCAGGCGACTACGCTGTTGTATTCGGCAGAATGTGCCTTGCTACACTTGTTGGCGTAATGTGCAGCTATATTATGATTATGCCAATTTACAACGCACTTGCTCTCGGTAAGTTCGACTTCTCTGAGCCTGACTACAGTATGAGAACTATGTTCAACCCTGTTGAGCTTCTTCCCACACTTTTCCCCAACCAGTACTACTCCGTTAACGTGGATGAGGGTACAAGAATGTACGGCAGACCTGAGATTTACTGCGGTGTGCTTTCACTTGTACTTGCTTGCCTGTATTTCTTCAATACAAAGATTTCCACAAACCGCAAAATCGGAAACGGACTTATGCTGTTCGTTATGTTCTTCTCAATGTGGATTAAGCCACTCAATATGATGTGGCACGGCGGTCAGGACCCTAACTGGCTCCCCTACCGTTACAGTTTCCTCGTTTCATTTATTCTTGTGGCAATGGCTGCGGAAACATTCTCCAAGCTTGACGGCTACAAAATGGACCTGAAATCTCCCATTTCCGTACTTGCAGGAATTTCCGTTATAGCTATTGTATTTGACGCTATCAAGGATAACTTCAACTACAACGAGGAGCGTTACAAGTACGTTGCAATTACTCCATACAGCGAAAATGTTACAATCAACGGCGAGTCCGTAGACCACCTTTTCCTCGGAACACTTGTGTTCGGTGTGGTGCTTTCTGCAATTTATCTTGCATTTGTTTACCTCATCAGCCACACTAAAACTCAGCGTGGCAGAAATATCATTTCTATATTTATGGCAGTTCTCGTATTCTTCGAGGCAGGCTACAACTTCTTCGACACAATCTTCAAGATTGACAAGGAAGTTTACTACTCATCAAGAGATTCTTACAGCGAAATTATGTCAGCTCCTGATGTAATGGACGCTCTTGAAAATGTAGACGACGGTTTCTACCGTGCAGAGAAAACTTACTTCCGTAATGTAAACGACAACCAGGCATACGGACTCAGAGGCGTTTCACATTCAAGCTCTGTAATGAACGCAAGAATTCTGAAATTCCTCGAAACTCTCGGTTATACTACAAAATCTTATGAGTCAAGATATGACGGTAATACCCCTATTGCTGACTCACTTCTCGGTATCAAGTATGTCCTCAATGACCCTGATATCTCCAACCCCGAAACTGACCGCAGATCACTTCTCAGCCCCTACTACAACAAGGTTGCATCTACACCTTATACCAAGGAGGGCGGCAGGGAAGGCACAGTTGACATTTACGAGAACCCCGATGCACTTCCTATCGCATTTATGGCTGATGACGATATTCTCAAACTCAGCTTCCTCGGAAATGACAACCCATTCAACAGTATGAACAACTTCCTCAGCTCAATGACAGGAAGTACAACTGATTATACTGCTCTTAACCCTGCAAGCTATTTCTATCGTCTTGATTTTGACCCTGTAAATGACGTTCAGCTTAATGAATGTACTGTAAGAGATTACAACGGACAGTACTGCTATGACGCTCTGCCAAATGCAGGTGACCCAACAGTAAGAATTCACTTCACTTCACAGAGCGATGAAAGCCTTTACCTCTTTATGAAGTCAGACAACCAGAAGAAGTGTAACCTCTGGTTCTCCACAACAAAGAATGAGGAAACAGGGGAGTTCGAAAACTTTGAGAGTATGGGTTCATACTACGACGGTTACGACTACTGCATTATCAACCTCGGTAAAATCCCTGTAGGTACAGAAGTTGAACTTCGTATGACAATTATCCAGCAGGATAAGACAGGTGCAAACGAGTTCATTATGGTAAGAGATTTCCAGTTCTATTACCTCGATTACGAGCTTTTCCAGCAGGATATACAGAAGCTTAAGGATTCACCTCTTGTTCTTGATATGGACAAGACAACTGAAAGCCGTATTGTAGGTGAGGTTGACGCTAAGGAGGGCGAAATCCTCTACACTTCAATCCCATATGAGCCTGGCTGGACAATCAAGGTTGACGGCAAGAAAATGGACGATTTGTTCATTGATGAAATGAAAGTTGACGGCAAGCTCCTTGACACAAGACTCCAAGAGCTTAAAGACTCCTACAACAGCGGTCAGATGACTAAGGAAGCATATGAAACTGCTGTAACTGACGCAAAGACAAGAGCTGCAAGCATTATAGCAAATACAGGCTCTGCTGATGATGAGGGCGTTGTGGTAATTCTCAATGCTATGATTGGCTTACAGCTTTCACCCGGACACCACAAGATTGAAATGACTTATTCACCTCCCGGATTTAAGACAGGCGTAGTTCTTCTTCTTCTCGGAATTGCAATTGTGATTTATTTCTGGTACAACGACAGAAAGACAAATCCTGCACTTATTGCAAAGGCTGAGGCTAAGGCAAACTGGAAGAAAGGCATTTACCTCACAGTAACTGAAAATGAAGATGCTGAGGAGAAAAAGCCTGTTAAGATTATAAAGTCAAAGGGTGCTGTTACTCCAAAGGATAAGCCTGTGGAAGTCGAAGAAGATGACGAGGCTGAGCAGGAATATGAGCTTGACGAGGAGGCACTTGACGAGGAGGTTTCCGAAGAAGCTGAGGAAGCTGATGAAGCTGAGGAAGCTGAGGAAGCGGAAGAAGAAACCAAGAATTCCGACAGTGACAAAAAGGCTGAAGCTAAAAAAGCTGAACCAAAGAAAAACAACAGCAAAGGCAAAAATAAGAAAAAGTAATATTTAAGCTATAAGCTGAACAGGGCGGTAGAACAAATCTACCGCCCTTTATTAATGCGTAATGCGTAATTATTTTGCGGTATACCGTCAATCTGTGTAGGGGCGGATATATTACGTTAATTGACGGACACAGCACGTCTGCATACAAAAGAAAGGACGGCAGAAATTAATCCACCGTCCATAAATTCTTAATTCTGCATTAGTCTGCCGCCTAAAAAGCTAAAGGCTAAAGGCTAAAAGCTAAAGGCTCTTTAATGCGTAATGCGTCAGCATTTATATTACATCTTCACAATGACTTAAGAAACCTTTTTATCAATTGCTGCATTTCTGAAATAAATAACTACATTTACCGAAACAATTGCAAGATTAAGAATATATGCAATAAGAACATAGTTTATCTGTCCTGAAATTATCTTTGATAATATTCCTGCTATGTAACCAATTATGATAAGAATAATAAATGGCAAACTTGTTCCTTTTGTTGTTCGTGCTTTATAAGCTTTAATTACATTCAAAGGCCATGAAAAGCCAAAGCAAACAAGCATAATAGTTTCAAGAATCTGTCCCATAAAAACTCTCCTTATTAATTATAATTTAAGATATGTGCAATACAGCACATTATAATTTTATGAAAAATATACGTAAGGCGATGACACGCAAAATGGACGGTAGAAGAAAATTCCACCGTCCATTTAATTACGCATTACTTAATATCTTTGTGATGTTCCTGTAAGGACTTCACGCTGATGTTCTTGTTTGATTTGATGTATCTGATACCCTCAATGCTTGCCTTTGCAGCTGCCATTGTTGTGATATATGTGATACGGTGCTTGATAGCTGACTTACGGATATAGCTGTCATCGTGGGAGCTTGCCTTGCCGATTGGTGTGTTGATTATAAGCTGAATATCGCCGTTTGTTATTGCGTCTGCAATGTTAGGCCGTCTGCCCTCGTAAATCTTGAAGATACGCTCACATGGAATTCCAGCTTCAGCAATAAGCTTATAGCACTTGTGAGTTGCAATAATATTAAATCCAAGTTCATAGAATCCCTTTGCAATGTCAATAAGCTCAGGCTTATCTCTGTCACAAATACTGATAAGAACTGTTCCGCTTTCAGGGAGATAGTTCTTTGTAGCCTCCTGTGCCTTGTAGTATGCCTCACCAAAGCTGTCAGAAATACCGAGAACTTCACCTGTTGAACGCATTTCAGGTCCGAGTACAGGGTCAACCTCAGGGAACATATTGAATGGGAATACTGCTTCCTTAACGCCGTAGTGGTCAATCTGACGGTCTTTCAGCTCAGGAACAGGTGAGGGATTGCCTGTAAGTGAAGATGTGATAATCTCTGTAGCAATCTTAACCATATTTATATCGCATACCTTTGAAACAAGGGGAACTGTTCTTGACGCTCTTGGGTTAGCCTCAAGAACATAAACTGTATCGCCCTCAATAGCGTACTGCATATTCATAAGACCGCATACGTTCATCTCAACAGCAATTCTCTTTGTGTAATCCTTGATAGTTTCAACGATTTCAGGTGAGAGATTCTTTGAGGGGAGAATACAAGCGGAGTCGCCTGAGTGTACGCCTGCAAGCTCGATATGTTCCATAACAGCAGGAACAAAGCAGTTCTTTCCGTCAGCAATAGCGTCAGCCTCGCACTCTGTAGCATTGTTGAGGAAACGGTCAATGAGGATAGGTCTGTCGGGAGTTACACCAACAGCAGCGTTCATATAAACACGCATCATTTCGTCATCGTGAACGATTTCCATACCACGTCCGCCGAGAACGTAAGAAGGACGAACCATTACAGGATAGCCGATTCTGTTTGCGATTTCAATAGCCTCATCAGCATTTACAGCCATTCCTGCCTCAGGCATAGGAATTTCAAGCTTATCCATCATTGCACGGAAGTGATCTCTGTCCTCTGCAAGGTCGATAGTTTCGGGAGTTGTACCAAGGATATTTACGCCGTACTTTTTAAGGTCATTTGCAAGGTTAAGGGGAGTCTGTCCGCCGAACTGTGCAATAACGCCTACAGGCTTTTCCTTGTCGTGGATAGCAAGAACATCTTCAAGTGTAAGAGGCTCGAAGTAAAGCTTATCTGATGTATCGTAGTCAGTTGATACTGTTTCGGGGTTGCAGTTTACGATAATTGACTCAAAGCCAAGCTTTTTAAGTGCAAGTGCAGCGTGTACACAGCAGTAGTCGAACTCGATACCCTGACCGATTCTGTTAGGACCGCCGCCGAGAATCATAATCTTTGGCTTTTCTGTGCTGACAGGACTCTTATCCTCTGTGAGGTGGTATGTGGAGTAGTAGTAAGCAGCGTTTTCTGTGGAGCTTACGTGAACACCCTCCCAAGCCTCGCAGATACCGTAGCCGATACGTGCGTTTCTGATTTCTTCCTCTGTAACTTCAAGAAGTGAGCTGAGGTAACGGTCAGAGAAACCGTCTAATTTAGCCTGTCTGAGAACATCTTCCTCAGGAACTGCACCCTTCATTGTAAGGAGCATTTCTTCTTCCTCAACAAGTTCGAGCATCTGCTCCAAGAAATATTTCTTTATCTTTGTAAGCTCAAAGATTTCCTCAATATCAGCACCCTTGCGGAGAGCCTCATAAATGATGAACTGTCTTTCGCTTGAAGGATTTTTAAGAAGGTCGAGAAGTTCTTCCTTTGTCATGCTGTTGAAGTTCTTTGCAAAGCCAAGACCATATCTGCCTGTTTCAAGGCTGCGGATAGCTTTCTGGAAAGCCTCCTTATATGTCTTGCCGATACTCATAACCTCGCCTACAGCACGCATCTGTGTTCCGAGCTTATCCTCTGAACCCTTGAATTTCTCAAATGCCCAGCGAGCGAACTTGATTACAATGTAATCGCCGTCGGGAACATACTTGTCAAGAGTGCCGTATTTGCCGCAGGGGATTTCGTCAAGAGTAAGACCGCAGGCAAGCATAGCTGAAACGAGAGCAATGGGGAAACCTGTTGCCTTTGATGCAAGAGCAGAAGAACGTGAAGTTCTGGGGTTGATTTCGATAACTGCAATTCTTCCTGTTTCAGGGTCACGGGCGAACTGACAGTTACAACCGCCGATAACTTCGATAGATTCAATGATTTTATATGACATTTCCTGAAGTTCTTTCTGAACATCTTCGGGAATTGTAAGCATGGGTGCGGAGCAGAATGAATCGCCTGTGTGAATACCTACAGGGTCGATATTCTCGATAAAGCATACTGTGATTTTGTTGTTGTTGATATCACGTACAACTTCAAGTTCAAGTTCTTCCCAGCCGAAGATACACTCCTCAACGAGAACCTGACCAACGAGAGATGCCTGCAAGCCTCTTTCGCAAACGACTTTAAGTTCGTCTACGTTATAAACCATACCGCCGCCAACGCCGCCCATGGTATAAGCGGGACGAAGAACAACAGGATATTTGAGGTTATCGGCAATTTTTACAGCTTCCTCAACTGTGTAAGCAACTTCACTTCTTGGCATACCAATACCGAGTTTATTCATAGCGTTCTTGAATTCGATACGGTCCTCACCACGCTCAATAGCGTCAACCTGAACACCGATAACACGAACGCCGTACTTTTCAAGAACACCTGCTTCATCAAGCTCAGAGCAGAGGTTAAGACCTGACTGACCGCCGAGGTTTGGAAGAAGTGCGTCGGGACGTTCTTTTTCGATAATCTGAGTAAGTCTTTCCACGTTGAGAGGCTCGATATAAGTTGTATCGGCAACGTCGGGGTCTGTCATAATAGTTGCTGGGTTAGAGTTTACAAGGACAATTTCATAACCGAGGTTTCTGAGTGCCTTGCAAGCCTGAGTTCCCGAATAGTCGAACTCACAGGCCTGACCGATAATGATTGGGCCTGAACCGATAATCATGATTTTGTTAATATCCTGAATCTTTGGCATTTTTTTCTCCTGACCCGTGCTGTAGCACGCTGTATTTTATCAACTTCGGCTGTTAAACCTCTGTTGATTTCTTAGGTGCAAATGTGTATTTGCTCCTAATATTCTACCCTATATCATACCACAAAATGAAAAAAAAAGCAATAGGAAAAATGCCATTTCAGCAATTTTTTATAAGGAATTGACTTTCTTTTGATAAAAATATGAATAGGTTGACAGCCTTTTTAAAGCCATTAGCTTTTAGCTTTTTTAAAGCTGTTAGCTTTTAGCCATTAGCCGTTAGCTGTTTAGAGGTTAGAGGTTAGAGGTTAGAAAGTAGCCGGTGGAATTATTTTAAAGAGCCTATAGCTAATAGCTTTTTTAAAGCTGTTAGCTTTTAGCCGTTAGCCGTTAGCCAATGGGGGCGGTGAATATTGCGGTATACCGTCAATCTGTGTAGGGGCGGATATTATCCGCCCGTAAGATTATGGAAAAACCTGAATTTCGTACTTTATCAATTTAAAGTGTTCAAGGTTGCAAAAA
>JAFSBM010000080.1 GCA_017437285.1 Ruminococcus sp.
AATGTTTTATTGGGGTTTGCTCTATTATTATGAACACAGGGGTTTTAATTATAAGCGGTAATTTCTGTGGGCTGATTCTGGAAAGGACGTAAAAAAACATCCTTGATGATTTTCAAGAATGTTTTTATGTCATTATCTTATGCTTATTTCCTCTGCATTTAAATTGATTGGCAACAATAAATTAAATATCATTACTATTGCTAATAAAGCACTTGGTTTTTTATTAATTTACTTCTCCTTTAATTTATTTTCAAGATGTATAAAACTATTTGCTGACCATATCGGAAATTTTTCATGTAAATAGTTTGCTAATTCCTTTGTTATTTCATTATTGCTTTTATAAAAAAAGGTATCATCATAATCTGCTATTAAAATGTATTCTTCTTGTTTGTCTTTGTTTAATTTGACACCATAAACATATGTTGCACCATATGATGCACAAAAAGAATTAGCCATATATTCAAGCTTAGTTGAACTACGTACTTTTGAAAGCATTTTATACTTTTTTACCAATTCTTCAACAGATATATCTTCAAATTCAGTATCAAAGCTGTTTTCTGTAATTTTTGGATGTATCTCATTAATATTAAGTATTTCAGCATAATCATACATAGTTATGTAATCTTGCTTTTCAAATAATTCTTTATTATTTGTTATGTCAATTTCAAAATAACGCATCTCACCTTCTTTCGTAATGTAGTACCCAGCCGTCCCCTCAAATGTATCTGTTACATATTTTTGCACACCTGGATATTGAAAAGCAATTACAAACACAATTTCAGGCATCACCACCTCTTCAGGCTGCGATTCCCCGCACCCCGAAAGCCCGACAACGCAAACCGCAATTGCCATTATTCCATTCAGAATTTTCTTTAACATAGTTATTCTCCTTTATTTTACCAACCGCCGACCATAGGCTCCATCTGTGAAAAAACTGTATGCAGAGCATAAAACAGATTTTCGGTATGTTTTTCTTTTGAAGTTAAATATGCGTTACCGTAATCTCGTATAAATACAAACTCCTCTGAATTATTTTCATTTTTTCTTATACCATACATACTTGACCAACCACGTTCCATATTGTCATAGAATGAACATGAAATCATTTTTTTATTTATATTTACCTGTAAAAGTTCAACATAATATTGCTTAAGTACATCTGCATCAATCGTTTTATTTTCTGTGTTATTCGTAATATCTTTATACTGTTCAACAATAAGGTCGTGTACTTTTTTTATATTTCTAACGTCTGCATACTGATTTATTTTTTTTACTGTTGAAAACTTTTGGTAGCTATTATCTAATTCGGTATAAAGTTCCATATCACAAAACTCAAAGCTTCTGATACAACCATATTTGTCGATATATTCACCTGTGATTATGTCCGTATAATCCCAGTAAAATTTAACAAATACAATCTCAGGCATTTCCACCTCCTCAGTCTGAGATTCCCCGCACCCCGAAAACCCGACAACGCAAAGTACAACCGCCATTATTCCGCTCAGTAATTTTTTAAACACAGATACGCCCTCCCCTGATTTTATATTTAACTTTATTTTAAATCATTTTTTATATTTTGGCAATATATGTCCGACAAAAGGTATCTTTTTTATAATAAAATGATGTTCGTCGAAGTTAGCTTGCTTTAACTCAAACGAACATCATTTTCTCAGGCATTCCTTCCGCATTATTCAATGTATATCCGAAATTAATTGATTCACCTGTTTCAATAACATTATTGTAGCCAGCATTTTTAATAATATAATTTGTTCCGTTATTCTTATAAATAACGCCATTCCACACGCCCGACACTTCACCTCCAGCATTAAAACCTAACGCCCAATTATATAGCGGCTTATCACTGATATTAGTCAATTCGATTTCAATATTCTGATAACCGTCCCATTCATTTGTAACAAAATATTCCACACAATAATTTTCATATTCAGTTACATTAGTATAAACTGATGCATTTATAGGGATAGTTACAAATATTGATATACACATAAAAAATATAATAATAATAGATGTTAATCTATATACTCTTTTATCCATGTTTACCTCCTAAGTATTGTTATCGATTATTGATAGTTCGGAATTGTTGGAAAAAGCTCTCCAAACCTTAACCATGAAAATAATTCATTTGCATACTCATCATAGCTTTGATAAATTTCTTTTCCGTGACTTAATAATAAAACAAATTCTTTTTCATTATTTGAGTTGTTTCTTATCCCATAACCTTTGTATGATTCCTCTAAATCAAGCATACTGTCAAATACAATATAGTCGCTGTTTATATCTATTTGCAGTAACATTTTATACTTATCAATCAATTCTAAGTTTGAAACTTTTCCTAACTCATTTTTAGTTATCAGTTGTTCCTGATACGATATCTCGTCCCAATACATATAAGGGGCAATTTCGTCACAAACTGCTTCTTCCAATCTATAATAAACATCAGGAATCTCATATGTTTCATTAGGAGATATCTGTCTAAAATCATATAATTTGATTTCACCTGTATTTGTTATATAATATCCAAGAATATTAGAACCATCATAATTATGTGACATTACAAATACAATCTCAGGCATATTCTGAGCCATTTGCTCCAACTCTTCTTCAGAATATTTTGCTGTTGTTTCTAAAGTTGTAGTTTCCACCGTTGTTTCCGTTTCCTCAGGCGGAGATTCCCCACACCCCGAAAGCCCGACAACGCAAACCGCAACCGCCATTATTCCGCTTATCAATTTTTTAAACATAAATATACACTCCCTGATTTTATATTTAATTTTATTTTAAACCATTTTTTATAATTTGGCAATATATGTCCGACAAAAGGTATCTTTTTTAACAAAAGAAATCATAAGATAACATCCAATTTTCAATAGGCTAATTACTTGTATTAGTTACAACAATACTAATATTCTGATGATTATCCCATTCATCAATAATTGAATAATCTATAATGTAGTTATGATACTCAAATATTTTAGTTCTTGATATTGCTGATGTGGGTATCGATGTAAAAATCGAAACACATATTAATATTGTAACAATAATAGATAAAAGTTTATAAATTTTATTTTTCATATTTATTATCCTCCAAAGTTAATTATCATATTCTGGAATTTTAGGAAAACATTCACCATAATATATCCAATTATACAAATCTATTGTATAATCATCATAACGTCTAAATACATATTCTTCATAACTCATTAAGAGTATAATTTCTTTTTTTTCATCCTTATTACTTCTTATGCCATATACACTGTTGTAGCCTTGCGTTTCATTGAATATATTTTCAGTTATTTCATAATCGCTATCTGTATCTACCAATAACAATTTTTTATAATTTTGAATTAACATATCTCTTGAAACTGTTTCTAAGTGATTTGATGTTATACTCTGCTCTTGGTACATTGATTCGCTCTTAGATTTAATGTACTCCGAAGGTTTGATTTCTGAACAAACAGCTTCTTCAAGACGGTCATAAACATCAAGAATTTCATAGGTTTCATCAGGTGCAATCTGTCTGAAATCGTATAGTTTGATTTCGCCTGTATTTGTTACATAATATCCCACGATATTAGAATTATCGTAATGATGCGACATAACAAAAACAATCTCAGGCATATTCTGAGCCATTTGCTCCAACTCTTCTTCAGAATATTTTGCTGTTGTTACCTCAGTGGTTGTTTCAGATGTCGTTTCCTCAGTCTGCGATTCCCCACACCCCGAAAGCCCGACAACGCAAACCGCAATTGCCATTATTCCGCTCAGTAATTTTTTAAACATAAAAATACCTCCCTGATTTTATATTTAACTTTATTTTAAACCATTTTTTATAATTTGGCAATATATGTCCGAGAAATTGCCGTTTAAATTTAATACATCCCCTTGACATTAACGCTTTAATCTGCTATAATATAAAATGTTTTAACGCTTTAAAGCTTGTCAGCTTTTATTTAATAAAGCGAAACGAAAGGGGATTTTTATGTTATACGCAATTCTTGTTATTTATCTTGCCATGATGATTGGCATAGGCGTTTACTGCCGCAAAAAGACATCGTCCGTTTCCGACTTCGTTCTGGGCGGAAGAAACGTCGGCGGCTGGTTTACAGCTTTTGCTTACGGCACATCATATTTCTCGGCGGTAGTTTTCATCGGCTACGCAGGTCAGTTCGGCTGGAGCTACGGCGTTTCGGCAGCATGGATTGGCGTCGGAAACGCAATTCTCGGCTCAATGCTTGCGTGGATAATTCTCGGTAAGCGTACCCGTGTTATGTCAAAGCACCTCAATGCGGCTACAATGCCTGAGTATTTTGAAAAGCGCTACAACTCCAAAAAGCTTAAAACAGTAGCGGCGGTTATTGTTTTCATCTTCCTTATTCCTTACACAGCTTCCGTTTACAACGGTCTTTCACGTCTTTTCAGTATGGCGTTCAACATTCCGTACTCCGCTTGTATCATTGCAATGGCTGTTCTCACTGCTGTTTACGTTATCTTAGGCGGCTATATGGCTACTGCTATCAGCGACTTTGTACAGGGTATCATTATGCTGGTGGGTATTGCGGCTGTTGTATTCTGCGTTGTTGACAACAAGGGCGGTTTAAGCTCCGCACTTGACCAGCTTGGTCAGATCTCCGACACAGGCATTCCCGAAAATACTCTCAACACTCTTGCAGGTCCTGACCCTGTAAACCTCATCGGCGTTGCAATTCTTACATCCCTCGGTACATGGGGACTTCCTCAGATGGTGCAGAAGTTCTACGCTATCAAGGACAACACCGCTATTAAAAGAGGTACTGTTATTTCCACAATCTTCGCTGCAATCGTTGCAGGCGGCTCATATTTTATGGGCGGTTTCGGCAGACTTTACGCTTCCGCTACTCCCGAAGAAGCAGAAGCAACAGGCAGATTCCTTGTTGAAAAAGGCTCAAACGGCAAGCTTGCTTTCGACTCAATCGTTCCTGCAATGCTTGAATCCGCACTCCCCGAAGTTCTTATCGGTATCGTAGTTGTACTGGTTCTTTCCGCTTCAATGTCCACCCTTTCATCTCTCGTACTTACTTCTAGCTCAACTCTCACTATCGACCTTATCAAGCCTTTTATGAAAAAGGAAATGGACGATAAACAGCAGGTACTTACTATGCGTGTGCTTATCGCAGTATTCCTGCTGATTTCAGTAATCATCGCAATGAACCCCAACGCTTACATTTCAACCCTTATGTCAATTTCCTGGGGCGCACTTGCAGGCGCATTCCTTGCACCTTTCATGTACGGTCTTTTCTCAAAGAAAATCACCAAGCAGGCTGTTGCCGCAAGCTTTATCACAGGCGTAGGCATTACAGTTGTGCATATGTTCATTTTCAGCCTGGGCTTCTTCCCTGAGGCAACAAAGGCAGCTGCTTCACTCAAGCTTAATATGGCTTCACCTATCAACGCAGGCGCACTTGCAATGCTGGTGGGACTTATCGTAGTTCCTGTCGTAAGTGCCCTCACAAAAGTCAAGGACCCCGAAAGAGTGGACGCTATCTTCACTGAATGTGAAAAGGAATTTTAATCATTTTAAACTTAAAGTTGCAATTGAGAAAAAGTTGCACAAAATCGCTTGACGTTAAAGTTTAGGTCAAGCCTTTTCAAAGGCTTGCGGTTTCCAAAGGCAGAGCCTTTGGCGAGGTTAAGGGCGAGCAGCCCTTAGCAATTCTAAGCAAAACAAAGCGCAATTCAGAATAAAAGCCAAAGATGAGAAAAGTAAATCTTTTCTGCAATCTGAAATGGTACGTTAATCTGAATTGCGCTTAAATTTTAACCGTTTTAATCAAAATAAAACCTCGTTATAAATCGGAAACAAGCGTAGGCGTTTTCCGATTTATAACGACAAACCAAACTATCCGTAAAAAATCAAATCCACAAACAAAAACCCTCCCGTGCACAAAACACGGGAGGGTCGTTTAATCAATATACTATTAATTAATCAGATAATTAAGCAAGTTCAAGACCACGCATTAAGCGAGTTCTGCAAAGTACTTGATTGTTCTTACCATCTGGGATGTGTAAGAGTTTTCGTTGTCGTACCAGGAAACAACCTGTACTTCGTAAAGATCATCAGCGATCTTAGCTACCATTGTCTGTGTAGCATCGAAGAGGGAACCGTATGTCATACCGATAACGTCGGAAGAAACGATCTGATCTTCGTTGTAGCCGTAAGAAGCGGAAGCAGCAGCCTTCATAGCAGCGTTGATGCCTTCCTTAGTTACGTCTGTGCCCTTAACAACAGCTGTGAGGATTGTTGTGGAGCCTGTTGGAACAGGAACTCTCTGTGCAGAACCGATGAGCTTGCCGTTGAGTTCAGGAATTACAAGACCGATAGCCTTAGCAGCACCTGTGGAGTTAGGAACGATGTTAGCAGCACCAGCTCTTGCTCTTCTGAGGTCACCCTTTCTGTGTGGACCGTCGAGGATCATCTGGTCACCGGTGTAAGCGTGAACGGTGGTCATGATACCGCTCTGGATGGGAGCGTAATCATTGAGAGCCTTTGCCATGGGAGCCAGGCAGTTGGTGGTGCAGGAAGCTGCGGAGATGATCTTGTCATCGGGAGTAAGGGTGTTTTCGTTTACGGAGTAAACGATGGTGGGCAGATCGTTGCCTGCGGGAGCAGAGATAACGACCTTCTTGGCGCCGGCGGCGATGTGGGCAGAAGCCTTCTCCTTGGAGGTGTAGAAACCGGTGCATTCCAGAACAACGTCAACACCAATTTCGCCCCAGGGCAGATCCGCGGCGTTCTTTTCGGCAT
>JAFSBM010000009.1 GCA_017437285.1 Ruminococcus sp.
ACATAACAAATATTATTTGTCACCATTGCTTTTGTTTCATCGGTTACTTGGAACGGACTTGCATCCCAGCACCAATCTCCGTCAAGAAATACGCTATTCGGTAAATCCTGTTTGAGCTGTTGGCACACAGTTGTTTTTCCAACTCCCATAGTACCACCAATCATATATAAAGTTTTCATCATTCACACCTACAAATTCTTATTTAGCAGTTAGTTTATTATAACAAAACCCTGTATTAAAGTCAATAACGGAAACGGTAAGCGTCTGATATACATTTTTATAAAAGCAGTGCCCGTGGGAGCGTTATCCTGACACGAAGGAATACGCTGAAAAGACAAAGAAAATTCTTGATATTCAGCGTGAACTGCTGGGGAAATTTCCTGATGTAAAGGAATATTTTGAACGATATTTTGAGGCACATTATGGTGCGGCAAACGAGTTCGGATTTCAGCAGTTTCAGATGGGTGTCAGAGTCGGGGCTCAGTTGATGTTGGAGATGATGAGGAAAGTTGAAAAATAGTTGTTGACAACATAACAACTGTTATGTTATAATCATCAAAAGGCAGGTGCAGAATATGAGTGAACAATCAGCTACAAAGGCAAGGCTTATTAAGGCGGCTAAAAAAGAGTTTCTTGACAAGGGTTACGAAAAGGCTTCCCTGCGTAAAATCTGTGCTGACGCAGATGTTACAACAGGAGCGATGTACTTCTTTTTCAAAAACAAGCAGGACCTGTTCACAAGTGTTGTTGCTGAAAAGGCTGAACATCTGCTTAAGCTTGTAAAAAGGCAGACCGACTCGGAAGTAAACGGCGTTGGCAACAGCGAGGAATATCAGCGTGAAATGAATGAATATCTTTGCTCAAACAAGGACGAGGTACGTATTCTGCTTGACAAATCGGCAGGCACGGAATACGAGAATTTCCGTGAGGAATACGGTTTTGCGGTTGCACAGGGCTTCTTTGCTTTTTATGACAAATTCGGCGGCACGGCAGAATACCGCGACATAATGAAGCTGATTGTGCGTATGCGTGTGCAGGGTTACATTGAAATGCTTAAAGGTGATTATGATATGGATAAGATGATGAAATTTTCCGCACTTATGGAAGCCTACGGCGACAGCGGCTTTGCGGGTATGATGAAACAATTTAAAGGTATAACTGAGGGTGTGGAGTAATCCGCACCCTTTTTTCATAACAAAATTCAAAAATTGTTATTTAGGAGGAACAAACTATGTTATTCAACGAATTCGGCTCAAAGGAAAATCCGCCCGTGCTTCTGCTTCACGGTATGATGCAGGACTGGCACAGCGAATACGAATTTCTCAAACCGCTGGAGAAACACTACCGTCTGATAATTCCTGCACAGGACGGCTTCTACGACGGAAGCGGCGATTTCACAAGCTTTGCTGACCAGGCAAGGCAGATTGAGGAATACATACACGAAAATTACGGCGGTAAAATTCACGGTGCTTACGGTGCGTCACAGGGCGGACTTATGCTGACTGAACTTCTCACCCGAAACAAAATTGATATGGGCAAGGTTATTATGGATGGCTGTTATGTTGCTCATCAGGGAAAAATTGCAGGTATTGTAACAGCAGGAATGATAAAAAAGTACATGAGAACAGGAAAATTCCCAGCCTTAATAAACGTGATGATGAAGCTGATGGGAGTGAAGTCCGAAGATGCTTCAATGCTGAATAATCAGTACCGTAAAGCGAGCGATGAAAGTATTATCCGAAATTCTATTGAAAATTACACCTACCGCACACGTCCCGAAATTGCTGAAAATGAAACTATGGTTTATTTGTGGTGCGGAAGCAAGGAGCCGTATGCATTGAAATCCCACAAGGAATTGAAAAGGTATCTGAAAAATTATCAGGAAGAAATTATGGAAGGTTACGGTCACGGCGATTTTCTTATGAAGCATACGGCAGAGTGTTGTGAAAAGATTTTACGCACCCTTGGAAAATAGTTCTTGACAAACCCACTCAATCGTGATATACTAAGGCATCATAAACACTATGAAATTTTTAAAGAAAGCGAGGTAATTGAATATGACACAGGCTATGATTAGAAACAACAGAATAAATATAATTACCTCGGTGGGTTTGACGCAGCTTTGCGTATAAGTTTTTGCAGGGCATTGCTGTAATTTTTGTATAATGTAAGGATACCGAGCGTGGCTTGGTATCCTTTTTTATTTTTAACAGGAGTTGATATTATGATACATAAGATAAAAGTTCAGACCGACTCAAATCAGACTCAATGGCTGTATTCACAGGATTGGGAATATTATGATTACGGAAACTGCAAAAGAGATTTACAAATCATTTTCCCATTAAGACGGGAAATGCCTGCTGACGAAAAGTATCCCCTCATTTTGTTTATTCCGGGCTCTGCGTGGCATAAGCAGGAGATGTACAATGACATTCCGCAGTACGCTTCTTTAGCCGAAAAAGGCTTTGTGATTGCAGTTATGCAGTACCGTGAATCTGACATTGCTCTTTTTCCTGCACAGGTAGATGATGTTTGTAATGCCCTTGAATTTATCCCGTCAATTGCAGAAAATTTTCATATTGATACCGATAAAATATTTATAATGGGCAACTCGTCAGGTGGACACATTGCTATGATGTCGGCACTTTTCAATGCTCACAAGCTATGCAGACCACTTCCTGCCATATCGGGAATTATCTGCGAAAGTGGCTCAACCGACATACTCGTTTGTGCCAAAGACCCGCTCCCTCCCTGGATGGAAAAGCGTCCGTCAGCAGAGCTTCTCGGTGTTGAACAGATTGAGGGAAACGAAGAACTTGCACGAAAAGCATCCTGCGATATGTATATTACTAAAGACATCAAGCTGCCGCCGATATTACTTATACACAGTGAAAATGACCCCATTGTTTCCGTGGAAAACAGTCGGCTGCTCTATAAAAAGCTTAATGATACAAATCATGCTGTAACCTATTACGAAATTGAAGATTGTGACGCTCACGGCGGTGCTGTTTTTTATGATGAACAGATATTGGATATTGTACAGGATTTTTGTTTTACAAGGGGAGCAGAAAATGTCACTTAACAAAGCAATAGAGCACGGCAAGGAGCACCGCAGACCCTATCGCGGAAGTAAGGCGGTTGACTATACCTGCCGAAATCACGGCACTTGTGACTGGTGCAAAAACAACCGTATGTACAACGAAAAACGTGAGCTTGAGAAAATGAAATGCAGGCTTGATGAAATCGATACTGACATAAAATGATAAAATAAATAAACGGAAGGTGAAAGAATGTTAACTTGTCCACAGCACGGCTGGTCAGAGTTCCGACTTGAAAATACATCAAGATACTCATTAAGCTATTTGGATGATATTGCATTTGAATGGCTTGAACAAGCTATACACGGCTTGGAAAATTTATATCCTTTTTGCGTAAAGGGCAACCTTGAACCTGACAGGTTTTTATGTGTTGTCAGTCATTGGCATTGCCACATAATTATAGAAAATGATGATAGGTGCCCTTTGGACAAAGACGAAATTATCCACGAGTTTTCTGATACAAATATGCTTGATTTCTGCAGATATCTGTATGAGGATATAAGCAAAAATATAAATGAATGGGCTTCATTTGTTAGTTACAATAATGAAAATACAGAGGTAAAATTTCAGGAACTTACAAATCTGCTGGAGAAATTACGTCTTCTGATTATCTCTAAAGAAGAATATTTTGGGAAGGATCGCGGATTTACTTAAGACTGATTTTAATACAACCGCACTCCAATAGAAGCAATAAAATTATGTATGCTTAATTTCAATTGCTAAAACCTCTCCCCTATGCCTGACACATTTGCTTTACAGGAAACAGCCTTGCAGAATGGGCATATGTGTAACATTCCGAACGGCGTACTCAAAGCAATGAATATTGTAATTTTATACTGTAAAAAGTTAATCAGCAGTTATGAAGAAAGCCGCATTCGGAAAACTCCGTTTGCGGCTTTTACATATTATGTTCTGCTAATAAGAAATAAAAGCATTATAACTTTCATTTTAAATTCCACGAACGAAGTTCTTCATACGGTACAGCTCTTGCCAACACAATTTTTTCAGCAGTCGCTCCAAAAGCTGTAAACTTTTCCTGCACTATATCAAACGCATCTTTTAAAAGAAACCAATCTTTTTAATGGATTCTTATTCATAAGTTATAATTCCTTTCTATTAATCAAATGAAAGACGTCAAAATATATACACATGACATTTTCACTCAAAAGCAAGCTAGAAATGATTTATTGATTTTTCCAAGCTTGTATTAACTCAAAGCTGTCAAAGCAATTGTCTCTACCCCACTTTCCGAAACATTTATCTGGAAGATCAGCACAAAACGGAATAGGAATATTAAGATTATCAAAAACTCCCCAGATATCCTTTATCAGTAGTATACGTTCACCGCCAAAATACTCATCCGTTAGTGCATATCTTATAGAAAATGTATCCTGAATAACACGCAACAGATTAATATCTGTACACATATACAAATCGTAATATTTTCTGTAAATGCCCTCCGAATATTGATTTTTATTGGGGCGATTGTAGCGATAATGGTTTTTTACATATTCACAATCCTTAAAATTCAGGCAAAATCCTTCTTCTATGCCATATTCTGCAAAAAGCCATTGACTTTTCCCGCAATTTTCGCAAGGATAAAAATTACTTTTCCCCTGATATGGCATAATAATCGGCTGAAGAATCTCTGTTGGGTCATAAAAATTCTTGTTATCCCAATCAATTATATTCACAGAAACTCTCCCATTACCACCATTTGGAGTTACAACATAATCAATTATAGTCAAGTCAGACATAAATACCAGCATTTCATTCCAATCACTAAAATCATATCCATAATAATCAATCAGTTTCACTATGCACTTTAGTCCATAACAAAACATACCCTTTAAATTAAGTGTTTCAAAAGACTTTGACATTATAGCCTCCATATATTAAATATTGTTGCTTTTATGATATGACAAACATATTTCAAATGCATTTTATGCTGCTGCCTGAATATTTCCAGAATAAAACTGCATTGGTGCCAAAGAATAAATTGTGGTTTGAGAATCATCCCCAATGAAATGAACATAATCCTCGTATAATAAACGACAATTTTTGCAAGCAGCCATATAATCGCCATTTCTTCTTGTAACACTATAAAGATACAAATTTTGAATTTGTGCTCCATCCATTATAGCATTATTTACAGCGTTATATTCCCCACAACTATCTAATGACCATTTTTCTACCTGAGCATTCTCATTTATTTGTTTTGAAATAAATGCACATTCTTCACCAAAATATGTAGGATTAGTTTGTTTATTACCTTTATTACTTAATCCCATATAAACTTTTCCTGCACTATATCAAACGCATCTTTTAAAAGAAATCAATCTTTTTAATGGATTCTTATTCATAAGTTATAATTCCTTTCTAGTAATTATTTCTACGCTGTCAAAGCTGACAGGAATATCTTTTCCATATCCTTCGGTAGGTATTCCCGAAAAATCTGGTAGCGTAATACCAAGCATTGTGTATACGCCAAGCATATCATTCATTATCGGCATTCTGTCACCGTCAAAAGCTTCACCAGCCGTTTCGTCTGTTAATGAAAGCGTATCGTAAATTACTCTGAGCAGACTTATATCAGTGCTTATAAACAAATCGTAGTATTCCTTATATTTTCCCACAGAATATTGATTTTTATCAGGACGGTTGTATCGATAATGATTCTTTACATATTCACAGGTCTTGAAATTCAAGCAAAATCTGTATTCCGTATACAGCCAGTTAGCTTTGTCGCAAACATCGCATGGATAAAAATTTTTTCCAATTTTATCAGGCATACATACAGGCATAAGAATTTCCCCCGGACAAAAATCAGATTCATTCCAATATTGCAAACACCGTCCTTTAGTATTCAAACAAAAGTCTATCAGAGTAAAATCCGACAAACATATTAAATAATTATGCCATTTGCTGTAATCATAATTAAAATAATCAATCAGCTTAACAATTAATTTTAATCCATAACAAAACATACCCTTGATATTTAATCTTGAAAAATTATTTTTCGTTATAGTCTCCATATGCTAACACCTACAAATTGAACGTGATTTCTTAATTATGCTGCCAAATTCATATACTCTAATGCTGAACTTCCATATACTTTGACTTTTTCTGCGGATTTAAAGTTCATAGATACATCTGCTTCAAACGGCATTAATATTCCGGAAAAGTCCACACTGTTTGATTCAATTTCATGATAATTTATACCCATAAGCGAGCCTGAGCATATTACATCATATCTTCCATCAAGCTTAAAAGCTTTCAGGCTTGTGGCACAGTTTGCACACGCTTGAAACTCATCAAAGAAAATCAATGTATCGTTTGGAATAAACTCAAGGTCAGGGTTGATCAACGAAATATTTCTGATGATTTTGTCAACGTCAAAACCATCATCAAAGATACTTCTGAATTGTTTTTGCAAAGCAAAATTTATGGGTACAACACTTTTATAATGACTTTTTGCAAAATTTTCAATGGAAACGGTTTTACCAATTTGTCTTGCCCCCTTAACAATAAGCGGCAGACGTTCAGGATTGCTTTTCCACTCAGACAGATAAGCATCGATTTTACGTTTCAACAATGCCATATTATCGCCCTCCAATCATAATATATCACAGAATTCCTGTAATATCAATAGCAAAAATCACAGAATTACATCGAAACACAAACTATAAATCACAGAATTACAACTGTTTTTGCCTTTGAAATCACAAAATTATAGTAAATAATTGGTAAACAATAATTTATCTGTGCTGAACGGCGGTATTTACGCAGAACTGTTTGCGGCACAGGTGCAATATTACAAGGAATAAATATGATAACAGCCGCATTCGGAAAACTCCGTTTGCGGCTGTTATATCTATTGCTTTATTAATTATACACTTTTCACGTTCAAAAATGTGCAACCTCAAAAACGCAAATGACGTAAAACAGGGATTCCGCTGTTATGAAGCTTGATAATTTGTATTGAATGCAGAAATCCCCGCAAACAGCTTGCAGGCTGTTTGCTGGGATTTGTTTTTCAAAAGCAGATATTGGTTTTATGCCTGTATTTGAGCACACTTATAAAACTTTAATATTGTCGGATTACCATATATAATATCGCATTTCGACGATATAGATAATAAAACGTCGAAAGTTTCGACGAAATTTTATCGAAACTTTCGACAACGACTTGTCGAGGTGCTGCATTTTATTGAAAAAGAGGTTTATCGCAGCAGGGTAAAGCTTGGACTTGATAATGTGGAATAAAATATTCTGCTATGGTGCAGTTGATTGCATCTATGACAAAAAGTGCAGGAGGTTCAGACTTCCTTCTGCACTTTAATATTTTGTATATGACAATACTAACTCTGGAAAACACGTAAAATCGTGCTTTACAGCTGATTTTTATACGACGAAAATACGACGAATAATATTTATTTTAATAAAATTTATTGAATAAACAGGGTACTAAATAGTAAAACACACATAATATCATTATTCGACAAAAAGCCCGCAAACCTACTATGACCAAAGCTTACAAAATGGGTAAATCGGTATAGAAGGGTGTCTGACAAATTAAATATGAAGCTGACCTGCAAAGACCAATCTTTGCAGGTTGTTTTCGTTACACGGAATGTTGACTTTTGAGCATATCTTCACTATAATAAAATCAACGATAATCATATTTTTTGCAGAATAATAATTTACTTTAAAATGATAAGGAGCTATTTATGGATTTTGAAAAATACAAAAAATATCTGATGAACTATTGGTCACCGGAATACAGAGATATTTACACCACACGAGAACTTTCTGCTGAAGGTTGGACTATGCTTCTGGAAGAAGTTTTTTCTCCCTTGATAGAAAAAGAACTCGGAATGAGATATATCGGCAATCGTATTTGGGCAGATGATTATTGCAATCATCGCCGCAGAGTGCTGAGTTTGTTTCTGCAAACAACCAGTTCCGCAAGCATTAAGTGGGGATGGAATTTTGATTTTGTACCAAAAGTTTCGGGCGGAAAAGCTGTATATGCAAGAACGGACAAATCTATTTTCACACATTTTTTTGAGAATTGTCACTATAATCATGACGATTCAATAGCCTTTAAATCAGAAATGATTTTTGATCGTTTCCACATTGATACAGCTGATTATGAAAAGTCTATGCAGGAAAAAGTAGATCAACATATAAATGCATTCTATCTTACACTGCCTCTGATAAAGACATTTTATAAAGAAACAGAAACTTATGAACAAACCATCGAAATGATAGATACTTTATTAACGCATAGTTATTATGGACTTATACAGGGAAATCAGTTATTCCTTGCGTCTTTATTTTTACAGCAGTATATTGGTGTCGGAGAGGATAATGAAAAGCATTTATGTGAACTATTTAATAATGAGCGTACAAGAGATAGTTTTCTTAAAAAGTTTTCAGCGATTCCAAAAGATTATAGATAACACAAATATTTTTACAACAATAACCAAATCAGCGAGGTATTAAAATGAAAATCAATACAAATGAAATGAAGTGGACAAGGGCACCAAAGCAGTACACCGTTGCTGAGGACAGGATTGAAATGATTACCGAACCCCACACTGATTTATGGCAGAGGACATACTATCATTTCAGAAACGACAACGCTCCTGTTCTGCAGATGGAAACTGACGAGAAATACTTCTCTTTTGTCGTGAAGACGGAGTTTGACACGAAGGTACGTTACGACCAGAGCGGCATTGTTATGTATCTTGACAGCGACAACTGGCTCAAGGCTTCTATGGAGTACGAAAATGAACAGATACAGCGTCTTGGAAGCGTTGTAACAAACAACGGTTATTCAGACTGGTCTTCCGTTGATGTTGACGCATCAATCAAGTCGGTATGGTTCAGATTAAGCCGCAGGGACGACGATTTCTGTATTGAAAATTCCACCGACGGAAAGAATTTCAAGCAGATGAGAATTTGTCATATGTTCAACGTGAAGGACAAAATTCAGTTCGGCATTTATGCGTGCAGTACGGAAAATTCATCATTCAGAGCCGTGTTCACCGATATGGAAATTACCGAGTGCAAATGGCTTCCCCACGATGGTCAGCAGCCTGATGAGGAATAAGTCAGGGTAAGCTTGATTGAAGCCTCAGCCATTTATTATTTGATTTTTTTCCTGCGGCGTAGTATAATAAAATCAGCAAATTATAAGGTTGGTATTTTACATGAATATCTTACATATGAAATATGCCGTTGAGGTAGCAAGAGTCGGCTCGCTCAGTCAGGCTGCACAGAATTTAATTCTTGCTCAGCCTAATCTTAGTCGGTCAATCAAAGAGCTTAAAGCCGTTACCTGTGACGGAATTGAAGAGTGCAGAACTGCTTTGCTGAAGAAAAGCAAGAATGTGCTTGACGGAAACTTTATTGAAGGTATGGCTTGCATTGGCGGTTGTATCGGCGGTGCAGGCTGTCTTACTCACGGAATGAAGGATAAGGCAGAGGTCGATAAATACGGCAGAGAAGCCTTTGAAAAGACTATCACAGATGCAGTATCCATAT
>JAFSBM010000081.1 GCA_017437285.1 Ruminococcus sp.
ATCAGAAACCGTGACTTTCTGTAGGGACACAGCGTGCTGTGTCCGCAATTTACGTAATATAGTTGCATTTGTGTAGGGGCGGATATTATCCGCCCGATTATGTAGACGGCTGATAAAATTTGTAGGACAGGTTGTGCTGTGTCCCTACAGGCTGTGGCGGATAATATCCGCCTCTACACGTGTCTGTAAGCACGAACTAACAATAAAAAAGTTTCCGCAAGTAAACAATTCCACTATTTTCAAAAATATCTGGTATAATAATATTGTGATAAAAATAACAATGGGGAGGTGCTGTATGAAAACAGTTGAAATATTCTCCGACGGTGCTTGCAGCGGTAATCCCGGTCCGGGTGGGTATGGCACAATTCTCCGCTTCGGCACAGTTGAAAAAGAACTTTCAGGCGGCGAAAGTCACACCACTAATAACCGCATGGAACTTATGGGCGTTATCGCAGGTCTTTCCGCATTGAAAGAGCCGTGCAAGGTAATTCTCACCACCGACAGTAAATACGTATGTGACAGCATTACAAAAGGCTGGGTTTACAGCTGGCAGAAAAAAGGCTGGAAAAAAGCTGACGGAAAACCTGCCCTCAATGTAGACTTGTGGGAGCAGTTACTGCCCCTCCTTGCACGACATGACGTAACTTTCAACTGGGTAAAGGGACACGCAGGACATCCCGAAAATGAACGCTGTGACCGCCTTGCTGTGGCACAGAGAGATATACATTCTTAAAAGAGGTAAATATGGAAAGAAGATTTATTTATGCCGATAATGCGGCAACTACAGCTGTTTCTGACGAAGTTTTACAGGCTATGATGCCCCACTTCCAGACAGCATTCGGAAATGCGTCAAGCATTTATGAGCTTGGCAGAAATGCACAGCGTGATATTGAACTTGCCCGTGAAAAGGTGGCAAAGGCAATCGGTGCTGACCCAATCGAAATTATTTTCACAAGCTGCGGTTCAGAGTCCGACAACTGGGCAATCAAGGGAACTGCTGAGCAAATGGCTAAAAAGGGCAAAAAGCACATTATTACTTCCGTAATTGAACATCACGCAGTTCTTCATACTACGGAATATCTTGAAAAACAGGGCTTTGAGGTAACATATATCCCCGTTGACGATAAGGGACTTATCAATGCCGAAGATGTCCGCAATGCTATCCGTGAGGATACAGCACTTGTAACAATTATGTATGCAAACAACGAAATCGGCACAATTCAGCCTATTGATGAAATTGCCGCAATCTGCAAGGAGAAAAAGGTGCTTTTCCACACAGATGCAGTACAGGCTGTTGGCCACGTTGAAATTGACGTTCACAAGCAGGGAATTGATATGCTTTCCCTTTCAGGTCATAAAATCCACGCACAAAAGGGAATTGGTGCATTATACGTAAGAAAGGGCGTTGTTCTTCCCAATCTTATCCACGGCGGCGGACAGGAACGCAGAAAGCGTGCAGGTACTGAAAATGTTCCTGCTATCGTAGGTCTTGGAGCTGCTATGGAAATCGCCTGCTCTAACATCAAGGAAAAGGCTGAAATTGTAACAGCTAAGAGAAACAGAATTATTGACGGACTTCTTACAATTCCATATACACGTCTTAACGGTGACAGAGATAAGCGTCTGCCGGGCAATCTGAATATTTCCTTTGAGGGAATTGAGGGTGAATCCCTGCTCCTTATGCTTGATATGTTCGGCATTTGTGCTTCATCGGGTTCAGCCTGCACATCAGGCTCACTTGACCCCTCCCACGTGCTGCTTTCAATCGGCTTGAAGCACGAAATTGCCCACGGTTCACTCCGTCTTTCAATTGAAGAAAATCTCACAGATGAGGACGTTGATTACATCATTGAAACAGTTCCCGTTGTTGCGGAAAGACTCCGTGCAATGTCACCTGTTTGGGAAAAGATGATGAAGGGCGAATCTTACGAATAATTATTAAGGAGAAGATAAATTATGATGTACAGCGAAAAGGTTATGGACCATTTTTCAAATCCAAGAAATGTCGGCGAAATCGAGAATGCTGACGGTATCGGCGAAATCGGCAACGCTAAGTGCGGCGATATTATGAAGATGTATCTGAAAATTGACAACGGCACAATTACAGATGCAAAATTCAAGACATTCGGCTGTGGTGCGGCAATTGCTACATCTTCAATGGCTACTGAGCTTATCAAGGGCAAGACAATTGACGAGGCTTTAAAGCTCACAAATGACGCAGTTGTAGAGGCTCTTGACGGACTTCCTGCTGTTAAGGTGCATTGTTCTGTTCTTGCTGAGCAGGCTGTTCGTTCTGCACTTTCCGACTACTACACAAGACAGGGAATTGACCCCCTGCCAATCGTAGGCGAAATTCATATGCCTGAGGAATAAAAACAATTTAAGGTGCAAAAAGGCGGTGGAATTTTTTCCACCGCCTTAATTTATATAAAAGGTGTTTTGCATAACGGACACGGCTCAACCTGTCCCTGTGAAACAGCTATATATCGTCATTCTGTGTAGGGGCGGATATTATCCGCCCGTGAGATTATCAGAAAATCTCAATTTCTGATGAAATTACCGCACCCATTGGCTAACGGCTAAAGGCTAAAGGCTAAAAGCTTGCAAAATATAGCAAACGACTAACAACCTAAAGTCGCTAACAAAATTTTCGCTATAAATACATCTCCGTCAATTTCTACCTTGAATTCGCCGCCGCAAGCCTCTGTGAAGCTCTTTGCAATTGACAATCCAAGACCATTGCCCTCGGTGCTTCTTGACTCGTCACCTCTTGTAAATCGCTCTGTAATCTCATCGGGGCTGAATGTCATTTCATAGCTTGCAATATTCTTAACCACAATTTCACATCTGCCCATTTCTCTTTTAAGGGTGAGATATACTCTTGTTCCCTCCATTGAATATTTCAGGGCATTGTCAATGACATTCTGGAATACTCGGTACATCTTCTTTCCGTCAGCGTATATAGGTGCTGTTTCTGCCTGTATATCGCACTTTAGCTGTCGTCCCGACGCTTCAATTTTATCTGCTAAATCTCCCAATACCTGTCTTGTGAGAACAACTGCGTCAATCTCCTCCGACTGCACATCTGTGCGGCTTGTTGCCTTTGCAAGGTCAAATAAATCCGCAACCATTGTTTTCAATCGCTGTGATTTTTCCTCGATAATCGTCACATAATCCCTTGCAGCAGGCGGCAGTTCCTCATCAGATAAAAGATCAATATAGCTTATAATTGATGTAAGGGGAGTTTTTAAATCGTGGGAAACATTTGTTACAAGTTCAATTTTCATTCGCTCGGATTTCAGCTGTTTTTCAACAGTTTCCTGTATACTTGTTGAAATCTCGTTAATTCTCTCCGTTGCCGCATAAATAGGTGAGCCGACTTCTTCATTCCGTGGAGTGTAATCCCCCGATTTTACTGCGGAAATATGCTCGTTCATTCGCTTCAATGCCTTGAAATCACCAAGGCTGAGATACACATAACCCACAAGAAGTGCTATTCCAAAAATTAAACCTGCAATGAAAGCTTTCACTCTGTTATCAGGAATTAAACAGCATATATAACCGCATACAATCATCAAAACCGAAAATAATCCTGTCCTTAAAAGGAAATTTCTTGTGAATTTGTCGTTTTTAAGCATTTCACGGGTTGCCATATTTTTAAGGAAATCAGCCTTGACAGCCGACAGCATTTTATAGATTTTAACTGCGTATTTTTTCACAGCTTTCCACAGCTTTTTTGCTATTCCCCAAAGCAACATTAAAATTCTGCCTGTTATTGATGTTTTAATCAGAGTGCGGCATTTCAGACGAATTACAAGGGTATTGAGGGCAAGGAGAATTATTCCGAATATCGCCGCAACTATTGCTCCCACTAAAATACTGAATACATAGGTTGGATAATATTTATTGAAAAATTCCGCAAGATATTCGATACTGTCAAACCAGTATATTCCACCGATAAACGCCGCAATACCTGCTCCAATGTAAAGTTCCGCAAATACTCTGTCTGCCGCTGTGGGAACGAATTTCTTTTCTTTCTTGCTGTATCCCCCTGCAATAATCACATACAATCCAAGGACAACTGCAATTACTCCGTATGGGATAAGGTCTACAAGCCCTCTTGCAATATAGGCATCTGCCTCCTGCTCCAATTGGTCAGCATTTTCAAAATCAGCCATAATACTGTCGCTGGGGCGAATTGTAATTACGATTTCATCTTCGGACATCTGCGTTTTTGTGAATGATTCATTGTCCACATTGGGCAGAGTTGCCATTTCAGTTTGAGGCTCTGTTTCCGAAAAAATTATACTTTCTATTGGAGGCTCTGTTGCCGCCTGAAGAGATTCTGTCACAGTTTCTCTTTCGGTATTTTCTGCAACTTCCTCATTATCGGCATTTGTCACAGTTTCCGCAACTTCTTCCTCAACAGCAGAAGTTTCATCCCCCGACTCCCCTGCTGTAACTGTTACCGATACGGCATTATCGGGAATGTCAGTCACAACGGTTGGACTTTCAGCATCTTCCGCTGAAATTGCTGTGTGTTCTGTTTCAGCTATATCAGTAACTTCAACAATTGTATCTTCATAGTTTTCAATATCGTTTTCGTCAAATGAATATATCTGCTCGTCATCAACAACCATATATCGGCTGAGGTCAACATAGTCGTAAGGAATGGGTGTCGTGCCGTCAAGCTTATAATATATAGTCGCTCCAAGTTCGTCAACGTAGCTGTCACAGTCCTCTGTGTCAAAGTCAAATATAGCGTAGCCCTCGCCGTTGAAATAATAGTATGTCATTCCATAATCCGTAGTGAACCAGTTTACCATATCGTGAATGTAATTGCCATGCGTATACTTGTTATATTCCAAACAAGCATTTCTGTGGAACAGGGAATATTTACTTGAAAGTTCCTCGTGAGATTTATCCGTATTGGAAAATTCACCGTCCCCATAGCTTACACGGTATTCAAAATCTCCTCCGTCAATGTCAAGTTCCCCCATTGCATTCATCAAGCCAAGCTTTTTCAGCATCTCAACGGTCTGTTTCTCTGCATATTCTGTGCCTTTGTAATTGCCGTTTTCGTCAAGGTGATTGACATACATATAACCTGCCATTAAAAGCTTGTGGTGAAGCTCGTTCATCTCCCAGCCTTTGTTATATGCGGATATCTCATTTATTTCATCATAAAGCTTTTCGCTCTCAATACAGGTATTTGCCAGCTTTGCACCGCATACAAATACCATTCCGCAGGCGATAGCACCTGCTATAATTCGTGTCGCTTTACTTCTAAGCATTTTTCTCCCTCTTTCTATTCACGGCTGATTTTATAGCCGATTCCCCACACCACTTTCAGATAGCGTGGCTCTGCGGGGTTGATTTCAATTTTTTCACGTATGTGTCGGATATGCACCATAACTGTATTTTCCACAGAATAGGAATCCTCGTTCCACACTCTGCTGTAAATTTCCTCCGCAGAAAATACTCTGCCTGCGTTTTCCATAAGAAGTTCCGTGATTTTAAATTCCGTAGCTGTTAATTTTACAGGCTCTCCGTCAATGTAAATCTGCTTTTCATCACGGTCAAGGGATAATCCACCGATACGCAGAACGGAGCTTTTCTTGACGCTGTCTGCTGCCCCTAAGCTAAGGTAGCGGCGGAGATTTGACTGAACTCGTGCCACAAGTTCCATAGGATTATAAGGCTTTGTTATGTAATCGTCAGCACCCATTGACAAGCCGAGAATTTTGTCGCTGTCCTCGGATTTCGCTGAAAGTACAATTATGGGAATATTCTTCATTGTGCGAATTTTCATCATTGCGGATAATCCGTCCATTTTCGGCATCATTATATCAATGAGAATAAGCTGTATATCCTCACGCATTAGTGCATCAACAGCTTCAAGTCCGTTGTATGCCTTGCGGATTGAGTATCCCTCACGCTCCAGAAGTGCCGAAATCGCATTTACTATGTCGTGGTCATCATCAACCACAAGTATTACTGAATTTTCAATATTATTCATATTAACCACCCATTCTATCGCTCTGTCAATTAATCGACGGAGCAACTATATTAGATATATTTCATATACATTCTATTTTACCTCTCTTTCACCGTCTATGTCAATATTATAAAGCCAATTTCTTATAATTTTATTGTGCCAAATCTTATGATTTTCTTAATAATTTTCAGATTTGCATAAAATTAACCAACTTGCAAGCTGCGATAGCTTTGCAAGTTGGTTAATGTGCCGAATTTTATTTTTTCTTCAAAAACCCCTTGACTTTTCTGCAAATATGGTGTATAATAATTAAGTCGTAAGTCGAAACGACGTTTAATCGTGGCGGCATAGCTCAGTTGGCTAGAGTACTCGGTTCATACCCGATTGGTCGTTGGTTCGAATCCTACTGCCGCTACCATATACGGCCCGTTGGTCAAGAGGTTAAGACATCGCCCTTTCACGGCGGAATCATGGGTTCAATTCCCGTACGGGTCACCACACCACATCCCCACAAATGCCTATATATCGGCGTTTGTGGGTTTTTACTTTTTACGGAAATTGCCGTTGTCCATTGTTTGTCCATTATTTTTGAATGTGCTATGTATCTCCCCGAAATTCTTAGTTTCGGGGAGTTTTTTTAAGCCGTTTTTTCATCACTTTTATCTTTGTCTTTATGGAAATCCAGTGCTTCGGATACAGCGTTACTTACCCTCGCTTGCGCCTGTTGAAACATGTGGCTGTAGATGTTTAAGGTTGTACTTGTATGAGCATGACCTAATGCACCTGATACTGATACCGCAACCGCATCTATTCCAGCGTTGATAAGGAGACTTGCATTCAAATGTCTGAAGCTGTGGATATCACAGAATCTGAAATCGTGCTTTTCACAGAATTCATTGAACCAGAAATATGGTGTATTGTTATTCATCGGTTCACCATTCCACTTAACAAACAACCTGTCGTGATCAACCCATTTGGAGCCAAGTCGCATTCTTTCAGCGTCTTGCTCTTTCTTGTAGGCTTTAAGCATATCAATAATAAACTGTGGGAACTTCAACGAGCGTAACGATTTCTTTGTTTTGGTTGTATCAGTATAGATACCTTTTTCTGCTGTGTAGTTTGATGTTCTTCTGACGCTTATTACACCAGTTTCCCATTCGATATCTTTCCATTCAAGACCAAGGAGCTCACCTCTGCGGAATCCACTGTATATTGCAAGATTGAAGAAAACCTGATATTTCAAAGGTTCACCCCTCAGCAATTCAAAGAGCTTTTCAACTTCTTCAAGTGTATAATAATCCTTTTCAGCAGCCTTTGCTTTCGGCGGAATAACTCTCCTGCACGGATTATCAGTCAGCATATCCATACGGATTGCATAGTTGAACACATCGGAAATAAAGCTCAGGTGATGAACAACTGTCTTGCTTGAAATAGGTTTGCCTGTTTTAAAGCTTTTCCCATTCATTGCAAGGTCTGTTATAAAATTCTGAATTATTCTTGCAGTAATTTTATCCATACGAAGATGCCCTATTGCATTATAGACTCTTTTACGGAGCTGAAGCATCCTCTCGTAAGTTGTACTTCTCAGATTAAGCTTTGCATACTCCTCAAACCATTCCTCTGCAAAGTCCTGAAATTTTACAGCTGTAGTCTTATATCCATGACTTACCTGTTCTTCAAAAAGTACTGCCTGACGTTTAAGTTCCTTTTCAATCTGCCTTTTACTCATATTTTCATTAGGTTTCCACGTCATAGACTGTTCCTTGTGATTACCATTTATATCGTAGCCGCAGCTCACTCTAATGAGGTAGCTTTTGCCACGCTTCTTTATTGTTGCCATAGATTACCTCCTAAGAACTATGACATACCCTTGTACATCTATGATTGTAGCGCAATATTTCGGGCTTGTCAAGAGATTTGACGTATCTTTTCAGGGTATGTCATAAAGTTTCATCTTTTGTTCTGTTTTATATTATTCCAGTCCCCACGATTTTTTCTTTTTGGTGGGTTGGTATTCTACTTGCTGTGCCTGTTCTCTCTGCTGCTGCTCTCTCAGCATCTCTTTCGCCTGCCTGAAAATAGTAAGCGCAATCCTTTCGAGCATAGCAAGCACCTCGCTGTACTCCATGTTTTCAGCCTTGACTGTTTTCAGTTCAGAGTACAGTGCAGATTTCTCCGCCCTGACAGCATTCAGCTTTTCGAGAGCATTATCACGCTCGGTAGTAACTTCTTCGCCTCGCTGACGAAGATCATAAATGGTGAGTTCAGCTTTGTCACGTTTGTCCATTGCCTTTTGAGTAAGGCTCTTTAAGGTGTCGATACGGCTGATGATCGAATCCTTGTTTCTGAGGATAGACATACCACTTTTCAGCATATCGTGCAGCTCAGATACAGCAACAAGATATTCGTGTTCAGCGTCCTCATGTTTCCTTAGGTCAGGCAGATATTTCAGAGCCTTGTTGATCTGCTCGACTTTCTTTGAAAGATCGGCATCTACTTTTTCTGTTTCTGCTGTCACCGAGGAGAGCTTTTTCTCGCTTTCGGATAGTTCCTGTTTCTTATCTTCAAGCGTACTCTCTGCCGCTCTGACCTGCTCTTCGACCGAGCTGAGTTCAGATATTTTCATATCTAACAGTTTGTCAGCAGCTTCGATCTCCTCACGGAGCTTCTCAGCCTTATACTTCGATACGCTTTTATGCTTCTCATGTGTGCCGAGCTTTACCCATTCGATACCGTGTTCGAGCATGAGCTGTCCGATATGCTCTTTTTCATGTTCGAGTCACGCCATATTAATGGTATTGGAGATACCCTCTCCTTCAAGTCCTTGCTGCCGTAAAGCTCCGGTCAGAGAATTACGGACACGCATTCCGTTCTTTCTCTTTTCATCGCAGACCGGAACGAAATCAAGGTGCAGGTGCGGTGTGCTTTCGTCCATGTGGATCACGGCATTGAACAGTTTCAGATGGGGATTCCTCTCCTCAAAGCTGCGGGCATATTCTTCAAGCACCGCAGCCGCTTTTTTACACATATCGGAATCCACTCCGGTATCATCACGGTTGCCGACCTGGAATATCGCTTCATGGAATTCTTTTTCCTGTCGGCTGTGGCGGATATGTTCCTGATAATTTGTGATCTTCCGGTCACGTCTGGTCTGCTTATTGTTATACTCCGCAAGCGCTTCATCGAACAGTTCATGATAGAGCGTTTTCAGAGAACGCTGACAGATGATTATATCATCACGGATCCTGTCCTTATTGACATTTTCGGTTATGATAGAACGATTGTTGTGGTTGAGGTCTCCACGACCGAAACAGCCGCTCAGAGTTCTTTGTACTATACGATCACTCTCCTTGTGAAAAATAAGATGATGTACGCCGCAGGAGCGGCTGACAAAATGGTGGAGCCTGCACAGCAGGCGATCGGTGCGGAGCACCGAATAATTCGGCAGGAGCCGAATTAGCTTCTGTTACTCTTGGCAAGAGTAACGCAAAGATACTTTCGACAGCCGAGCGACCGTCTATCAAAAGTATCTATTGCGCCCTGCGGGGCTTTTATCGGCTGACTCAGCAGCCGAAATGTGGGTACATTTATTCAAAAATCCGCATTACATTTTTTCAAAATCATCACACTAGTTTTACTCAAAAATGAGTAATAGCCTATGGAGATTTTGATGAAGTGAACACGCTCAAAAATGATCAAGTTCGATTTCCCGAATCAGAACGGCGGCTCCTCCTCAACATCGAAAGTTTCGAGCAGATACTTTACCTCATCATGATAGAGATAACTCTCATATCCGTCGAGGTAGTGATTGTTGCGAGCAACAGCTTCACGCACATCGAGACCGCTTCTTTCTTCAAGGATAGACGTCAGCGTCTTGACCTTTTCAATATCGGGCATATCTCACACCCCCTTCCCGTTGAAATAGGCGATCAGGTCAGCCTTGTTCACAAGGATCTTTCCGTTCCTGCCCTCGCCAGTGCGGACGGACTTCACCTTGCCCTGTTTCACAAGCTGGCGTACTGTGTGTTCAGAAAGTCCGCTGATGAGTGCGGCACTCTCCTTGATAGTCAGCATCTCGACCTTGTTAGAAGTCGATGCGGTAGTGGTCTGCGGAGTGGAGTTCTCCCCGTCCTCGGTGAGCTGAATGAGCAACTCCAGAATGTTGTCTACGATTGCTTTCTTTTCTGTTGTAGTCATAGTAATAAACCTCTCTCTTTCTACGGTTTTTATGTTGTGAACTTTAAGCATTTTAAGCACGATAGCTCCTATAATGTCTAAAATGCTTATTGTGTACGGATGTGGGGATTGATATAGACCATTATCCCCGAACGATTACAGCCGTTTGCTGCCGGAATAGTTTCACGGCGGAGATAATTGTATTCCTCCAGCATATCTATTGTCTCAGCGAAGTCGGCGGCGTTCTTGAACAGTGTGCAGCGGCAGAGCTTGTATAAATCATTCTGCCTGATCTGCTGAATATGCTTGGAGCGTATCTTGTTCAGCACACGTTCAGCCTTGATCGTGCCGAGGTCAACATCACCGAGACTGTAAGCATATATCGCCTGTTCCCGGAAATACTCTCCGATCTCGATAGCGTTGCAGAACGTATCCAGCGTCACACGGTTCTCCACGGGGTTCACATCATTCAGCGCACACTTGATGCAGTGAATGATACCGCACAGACGGAGCAGTTCACCGTGATACTTGCCGCCCCAATCCTTGCAGAACGCCATATCCGTGACGAGGTGCGGTTCGATGAAGTTGTTGTAGTAGTCAACAAATTCGCTGTATGCCTTGCCGTCAAAGTGGAGATACAGCTCTTTCTCGTCATGGTATGTGAACTTCGCTCCGAGGAGCTTATACACAAGGTTCTTGTAGTTCTCAGCGACCTGTTCGGGAACAGCCTGCGTATCGTATTTGCGAGTGCCGATATTGCTCGCAGGGAAACAATACATGAACCTCGCTATCAGACCGCTGCCCCTGAAAACAGGATTGTTTATCATACTGTCAAAGACATAGGGCTGACAGGCAAGGCAGATGCTCATGTAAGGTTTTTTGAGAACAATGCTCCCTCTGGTGGCTCTGTCGCTGATATACGTTTCACCGTTCCACGACTTTAGGAGCAAATCGAGGTTAGGGACGTTGTTGCTGTAACGTCCGCTGAAATTGCCGAGCATTCCGGCTTCGTCCGAGATCATCAGAAGCGTACCGTTTTCTTCAAGCAGATTCACGAGAGACTCGGGCGTAACATCGTCCACTGCTATCCTGCGGAAGTTGCTGGGCGGGATATTGCTCAGTTCTGTTTGCAGCTTGGCGATCTCCTCAGCGGTAACGTCTTTCTTCTTTTCAAGTGCTTCAAGCTTGCTTTGTAACAACTTGCGTTCCGCCTGAGAAGTGAAGATGTCCTGCTTGTTGTTCTCGTTCCAGTCGTGGGCGAACTGAATGTACGGTCTCTTAATCAGCGACATAACAGGCGATTTCTTGAAGCTCGGTTCTGCTATGGTCAGGGTGTCAAGCACAAGCGGCTCGGTGTGGTCACGCTTTGCCGACATACGGTACACTCCCGAAAAACAGTAGCTCACCGCCGAGAGTATGGAAGTTCCTGCCATTGCAACGTCCGTTGAGGTGGTTGTCGCTATTGCGTCCGCCATATCACCTATTATAGGTGGGAGGGCGTTCACAGGAAACGGCAGGAGGTTCGTCTCGTCGGGACGGAGTGGTGTGGGTGTTGCCCACTGGTTGTTGGTCAATATAGATCATCGCCTTTCTTCTATTATTATATAAAGCGCTTTATATTCGTGGCGGCCAACATAGGCTATGCTGCTCCGCTGTCAGGTATCGTTCTCTCCTGACAATCAAATTTTACCATAACGGTACATACCAAATCAATAATATCACGTTATAATCCGTATAAATTACGTTAATTACCTCATTCTTATTATAACGTATCATGATTTGAATGTTATTATCTTGACTTTTTCGAGGTGTAATGGTATAATTATCATAACGTATTCTATCTTAAACGTTATAGAAAAGGAGCAAAATATGGGCAAAGATAAAAAAATCCTGCTCTATCGCATCGACGAGCAGGCTAAAAGCGTGATATTTGTTGTTACCGAAGATAACGAAAGCGTATGGGGAAAGATTTCCGTGGACGCATACAGCGTTATCAGCTTTGATGATGTATTCAGGGACATAACAGAGTTCAGGAGCAACTTCCTTGACTATGAGCAGCTCACAGATGAACTTATAGGAGCTATCAACGGCAGGGGTGCTGTGTTCTGTGAGATATTGGAACGGTTTGACGATAACCGCCTGAACAGCTTCAACTTCTTTACACGATACTATTCCGACACGCTCCGTGATGTGTTCACCGAAGTGAGAGCAGACATAGACAAGGCAGGAGCTTTCTTCAATACCCGTGCCCTGAAGAAGTCCACCGAGTATGTGAATGATGTTTTCAACCATATCCGTGAGGTTATGCGTGATGACTGGAATTTTGATTTCAACTCCGAAAGCGATATGAAAGCATTCAGGCTCAGTTTTGATAAGATCATCATACGTGGAAATGACCGTAACGATATTTACACCGTAGCCGATACAGCCCTTGTGAACTTTTTCTATGATTTCAGTTTTGCGATTCATAAGATGAAGCTGTATGTTTGCAAGTGTAAGTATTGCGGTAAGGTATTCCTCGGAAAGAAAAATGCTGTCGCCTGTGAAGCAGAGAACTGTCAGGCAACCTATCAGCGAGAAGTCAAGAATGCCAAAAGGCGGAAAAGAGAGAACGGCACTTATAAGGTATACAGCACAAGGCTCAGTAATTATATCGGTCAGCAGAAAACAAAACTGTCTGCCGAGGTGCTTGAGGATCCTGCGCTTGTGGAGAAGTATGACCAGCAGCGTAAGGTGTTCACGAAGCAGATGCAGGATAAGCTCGATGAGTATGAAGCCGAGAATCGCCTGCCCGATGAGGAGCTGAGTGCTTTCTATGAGAAGATGAAGCAAGACGTTATGAGTTTTGTGTATGGTCTGGAAGCTGAGGTGGAGTGATGGAACTTTGATTCCACTGACGTCAAAGTTGGATTCATTGGTTGGTTTTACTGATTATTCTACTTCGATTTTTAGCATCAGCCGTCATTTTTTATAGAAAAGCTATTGAACAATTCGTCAAAATGTGGTATAATTAGTTTAATTATATCATACGAAAGGACGATTCTGGATGGGTAAACCTATTACTTCTATCCCAAGTGCTAATATCCTGCTTTCTTCGCTGCGCTCTGTGGGATATACTCCTGAAACGGCAATAGCAGATATTGTTGATAACAGCCTGTCTGCTAACGCTTCGGCTATTACCATAGAGTTTGACTGGCAAGAGCAAGTCATTATCATTTCAGATAATGGCGATGGTATGTCTGAGCAAGAATTATTGAAATCGATGAATATAGGTTCCTCCGATCCGCTTGATTCGAGGAGCATTCATGACCTTGGCCGATTTGGTATGGGAATGAAGACTGCCTCCTTTTCTCTTGGAAAGAAACTGACTGTCCTTGCAAAGACCGGCAGCATCATTAATAATGCAAGCTGGGATTTAGACTATGTCAGAAAAGAGGATAAATGGCAGATACTTGTTGAAGACAGTTCTTCCACGTTTATCCGGCAATTGTCAGATAGGCTTTCAGAGTATGACAATGGAACAGCTATATGCATTTCCAACATTGATAAGGTTATATCATCAGATTCTGCTAATGAGAAGAAGAAATTCTATAAGATGATAGAAAATGTAAAAAATCATCTTTCTCTTGTGTTCCATAGGTTTATGGAATCAGGAAAAATATCTATTATTGTAAACGGAACGCCATTATCTCCATGGAACCCCTTTATACCCGACAATAATGCTCGTCAGGAATTAGAGCCTGAAGAAGTAAACGAAAATGGGCATAAGGTTGTTATACGTCCTTATGTTCTTCCGCATAAAACTAAGTTTGCAAATGATGATGAAGTTAAGGCTGCCGGAGGATATAAAGGCTGGCTTCACCATCAGGGATTCTATGTTTATCGAAATGAACGTTTAATCATATATGGAACCTGGTTCGGCTTATTCAAGAAAGAAATGTCATTCAACCTGGCAAGAATTCAGCTGGACATATATTCAGACAGCGACTTTGACTGGCAGATAGACATAAAAAAATCAAAAGCCGTTCCCCCTGCTTATACAGATGATATTATTCGGCTTGCTGCTGAGAAGGCAACAAAGCAGTCGGTAAAGGTATATAATTCACGAGGTACATATTCCGACCGCAAAGGAAATGCAAATGCTCCTCAGCTTAGTTATGTATGGGAACAGCGGAAGGATTCAATAGGAGCATATTCTTTTGTCCTTAATAAGAAGCACATTTTGCTGAATAAACTTAAAACAACACTTGCCCCTGAGCAAAAAGAGCTATTAAACGCTTATTTGAACCTTGTTGAAAAATGCTCTCCTATGGAGCTTTCAGGGGTTAATGATATGTCAGTAAGCAAGGGCAGTCTGCCTGAAAATGAATACTATTTACATTAGGTGTTGATAAGGTTCTAATGTAGCATAAAGGAATTAAGAGGTGATAATATGAATGAAATAATGAATGATTTTTCTCAATGGATGAAGCAAACTACAGGACTGTCTGACTCTTCTATCTACAAATATTCAAGAGCTGTAATAAATATCTCTAAGGATATGCACAAAATTGGAGTGATTAGAAAGCAACTTTATGAAATGAACTCCATTGAACTTGATTTGGCTATACAACTAATACTAAAAAATGTTGACTTTATAGATAAGAATAATCGAGGTAACAATATGTATAGCAGTAGTCTAAAACAGTTTCGCTGTTATCGAATTAATACCGAAGAAGCAAATCTAAATCAATCTGCTCTTGATGTTATAAAGAAAGATACATCTATTTCCATAACAGAACGAGAATCATTAATTAAATCTCGAGTTGGTCAAGGGACTTTTAGATCAGCCTTGCTCGAAAAATATCATTGTTCTTGTGTTGTGACAGGAATAACAATAAAAAGCTTGCTGATTGCAAGTCATATCAAGCCTTGGTCAGTTTGTTCCAATGAAGAAAGACTTAGTACAGAAAACGGATTGCTATTATGTGCAAATTATGATAAGCTATTTGATAGTGGACTAATATCTTTTGACGATAACAGAAAAATAATTGTTTCGAGATATGTTGATGAAGCGAATAAAAAAAGGCTTTTCCTTAGCAAAGATATCTTTGCTAATATAACAATTTCTAACGAAATGAAACATAATTTTGAATATCATAGAGATGTTGTCTTCCTGAAATAATTATATTACCAGTCTTTTATTATTTTTAAAAATTATGGAATAATAAGGCGGAATTCAAACATATACTCGCATATGTTTGAACGGTATTACGGCTGTTATTCAATCATATTCTGTTCTTGAATATATCTCTAAGATGCTTGGAAACTACACTTTTAACATGGGAGTCTTGAATGCATTAGAATTTGGCGCACCGCAGAGAAGAAACCGTTTTGTATTTATTGGAATAAAGAAGAAGATAGCAAAAACAATTGAAATGCCAATAGGAACATTTACAGAAGATAATTACAGGACAGTGAAAGATGCCATAAAGGATATTGAAAACGTACAAACAGTGTTTGAAGCCTCTGAAGACATAGGTACCGAGCTGACAGACGATTATGAAACCACTTCGCTCACCCCTTATCTCAGAGACAGCAAAAGACTGTATAATCACATCATTACTCAAACAAGAGCTGTAGCCAAAGCACGTTTTGAAGCTCTTAGTCAAGGTGAGAATTTTCATTCCCTTGATGCTGCACTAAAAGAAAACACCTATACAGACGTTAGCCGCACGCAGAATACAATCTATCAGCGCCTGAACTATGAAAAGCCGTCAGGCACAGTTCTTAACGTCCGTAAGTCTATGTGGATTCACCCCACAATAAACCGAGCAGTTAGCGTAAGAGAAGCAGCCAGACTGCAAACATTCCCTGATTCTTTTGTCTTCTGCGGAACAAAGGATTCACAGTATCAGCAGGTAGGCAATGCCGTACCACCGATACTTGCTGAGGCTATCGCTGAACATCTTGCATTATACTTGGATAAAAAGAAAAATGGCTGATAATCATAGTAAAGAAGTTCGCAGTATGAATATGTCTCATATTCGGAGCAAGGATACCAAGCCTGAGATCATAGTAAGAAGTTTTCTTCATCGCAATGGCTTCCGTTTTAGAAAAAATGATAAACGGTATCCGGGTAAACCAGATATCATACTGCCAAAATATAAAACAGCTGTCTATATCAACGGCTGTTTTTGGCATATGCACGATTGTGAAAACTTTGTATGGCCTAAATCGAACACGGAGTATTGGACTAACAAGCTCATTAATAACAAGAACCGTGACAAAAAGTATCATGACCAAATGAAAGAGAAAGGTTGGAAAGTCATTGTTGTTTGGGAATGTGAGATTAATGAGTGCAGGCTAAACCGTCTTATTTCAGAGATTAAAGGAGAATAGAATATGGCTTTAATAACAAAGGATAATATGAAAAAACTTGATAAAGACAGAAACAGTGTACATAGCAAAGTTAGAGCTACATATACTACATTTACAAGTGACGGAAAGAAATATTTTCAGATTGATACTTATGGAAGCCCTACAAGAGAAATGAAGGACAAAATAAGTCAATCTATTCAAGTTGATAAAGAAATGGCAAAAGAGTTGATTAAGCTTATGATGGATACACTTGATATACTCGACTAATTCGAGAGAGCAATAAATTGTTATGTGAATCAGTATGATATCAACTGGAATTTTTTAATAAGTAAATGTTACCTAAGCAAAACTGCTTACTACATGAGTTTATTAATAAGGTGCTCGACAATTTATTGACAAAACATGCTCTGTAATAACGGGCAAAGATACTATGAAAAAATATAGCAATCTTGTAATAGGAAAAACAAGTAAGCATTTCACAAAACTGGAACTTTGATTCCACTGGAGTCGAAGTTAGAAACAGCGTAAAATCAGGAAATGTTGTTGCTTTTTCGATATGGATATGATATAATAGTAAGTAAAGATTTACGATTGTCAGACTAAAGAAAGTCGATAATGAAGCTGATGAAGATATTACATTTCATAACCCCATAGAGGAGGGCTGATCATGAAGCATCAAGTACATAGAAAAACTGTTACCGATAGAATCCATAAACAGCGTGTACAAAGTGTTGCCGGAACAATGGCGATCGAGGGGTTTACGCTGAGTGAAGCAAGCAGGCGCAACATTGACAGATATGCCAGCGGTCAGGCGGATTTCCAGCAGATCATGGCAGAGCTGAAAGCAAAGTATCAGAGGGCGGAGTAATGATTTCAAAATATGATGTGTACACTACGGTGCAGTCGCTCTACTGCTATCCGGATTCTGATGTGCTGAAAAATAAGCTGAATATCCGGGACAGGGACGAACTGAAAAGGGCGGAGGAGGAGATCACCGCCCTCAAACAGTATATGCTTATGGAAACGCCTATCAAGGGGCGGTTTACCAAGACGCAGCTTATGAATATCCACCGCTTTCTGTTCGAGGATATCTATCCGTTTGCAGGACTTATCCGCCGTGAGCAGATCAGCAAGGGCGATACTATGTTCTATCCGCCGCATCTGATCTGTCAGGAGCTGGACAAGGTGTTTGCCAAGCTGCACACCGAGAGGATGCTGCACGAAACGGACAGGAAACGCCAGATCGAGCATTTGTCCTATATCATGTCGGAATTGAATATCATTCACCCATTCCGTGAAGGCAACGGCAGAAGCATCCGTGAGCTGATACGGTGTATGGCAATCCATTATGGCTTTACACTGGACTGGAGCCGTGTGGATCGGGATACGATGCTCAATGCAGCGGTAAGGTCGGTGGTTGATGACAGGGCGTTTTGTGACGTGATCGTGGCGTGTATTGTTGAGGGATAGAGATGCACTGAAATAAGTCTAAATAAGAAATGAGGTACAAATATGAATAGCAATCCGTTTTATAATCAGTTTTTTAATCAGCAGTATGTAAATCCCGACTATTATCGCCAGAGTCAGGAACAGATCATTCAATATCAGCAGGAACAAAGCAAAGAAGTGCTGAACGTGGTAAAAGCTGTTCACGACCTTTGTGATGCCTACAAGAAGTTAGATTCACAGCATCAGCAGCAGGCGTTTTATCTGGCTCTTGCGGAGATGGCGAAGGAATCCGGATGGAACAGCAGATAACTATTATTTGAGAAGGTGATACTATGCCCCGAGGAAAAAACATAAATCTATTCCTTATGGACGGAGATGCAAGCGGACGTATCAAATGCACCCTTGCTAACTGGACAGGCGTTGCATATAAGATACCTCGCACCGAAATAGAAAAATGCAAGAACCGTGAAGATCTCAAATGGAGCGGCGTATATTTCCTTTTTGGCGTTTCCGATGACACTGGTGAGAACATCGCTTACATAGGACAGGCTGGTATCAGAAAGAACGGTGAGGGCATTCTTTACCGACTTATGGAGCATAAGCGGAATCCTGATAAGGATTACTGGACAGAAGCTGTAGTGTTTACAACCTCCAACAACTCTTTCGGTCCGACTGAGATAAGCTATCTTGAAAACAAATTCTGCAATTTGGCTATCGAAGCCAACAGGTACATCGTCAAGAACGGGAATGATCCGTCTCCCGGACATATCACCGAAGAGAAAGAGAGCGAGTTGGAGGAGTTCGTGGACTATGCGAAGCTCATTATGGGTACGCTCGGTCATAAGATATTCGTTCCGCTGAATAAGACCGCTCCTGTTACCGAAGATACCTCAGCTACTGCATCTGAGGAGATAGAGCTTTTCTTCACTCGCACTATCAAGAAGCTCAACTTTACCGTCGAAGCATCTGCCAAGCAGACCACAGAAGGTTTTGTCGTTCTGAAAGGGAGCAAGATCGCTCCGAGCAGCGGTACTGATGATACTATATCATCCGGCAATCGTAAAAAACGTGAGGAATGCAAGATCATTGACAATATCTTACAGGAAGATGTGCTGTTCACCAGTCCGTCCAGTGCAGCTGAGTTTGTTACGGGGAAAAGCTGTAATGGCTGGGTGTCGTGGAAAACTAAGGACGGAAAGACATTGCATGATCTGGAAGAATCATATTAGTTGAACGAAATAAAATATGGAGATAAAAATGAAAACTGAGTTACTTGTTTCAATTAGTAAAAAAGGATTATTAGGAACTAATGAAGAAGCATTTAAACACCTCATTATGGCAAGTGGTCGGATTAAACTAGCTAAAAAGTATCTTGAATTTGAAAATAAAAAATATGTATATTCATTAGAAACATATAATACTAATAATGTAGATGTTATTAACTATCATTTTTCTTTTTGGACAGATGAAGATAAGATGGAGATAGAAAGTGAAGCAACTTCATTGTACAGTAAACTTCAAGATTATATTGAATGTGTATTGAGACAACATTCTCATCATATTGAAATTCTTTGGGATGATTTAAGCTATGAATGTGTTCAGAAAGCCTATCCTTTAATATATACGGTAGAGAATAAAATGAGGTTTCTTATCACTAAATTTATGCTGGTTAATGTTGGAACAAAATGGGAAAAGGAAAATATGCCATTACAAATTAAAAATTCAAACAGCGTAAAAAGGAATGAAAAGAATAGTGATAAATTTGGAATTGTTTATGCGTTAGACTTTATAGAATTATCCGATGTATTGTTTAAAGAGTATTCTTTCAAAGAAAATATTAAAGAGTTAGACGGAAAAGATAATATTATGTCGTCCGATTTAGAACCATATATCCCAAAATCAAATTGGGAACGATACTTTAGTTCTCTCATAGCAAATGAGTCTGATTCTATTAAAAGCAAATGGAATAAACTCTATGATTTTAGATGTACAATAGCACACAATAGACGTATCAAATATAATGAATATCTTGCTATAAAAGCTATGTTTGATGATATTAATCCTATTCTTTCAAGTGCAATTGATAAACTTAGTTCTATTAATATGCCTGAGGAAGACAAGGAAGCGATAGCTGAAAATATCGCTTCAATAAAAAATGAAAAGATTGGCAGATTTATTGTTGAATTTCGTAAATTGGAAGAAATCATTTACGTGTTAGATGACAAAAAAACAAATAATATTAGAAATTTAAAAATGATGGGACATCATTTACAAGATGAAGGCTTAATAAATAAAGATGATTATATGTTACTTTATCGAATAATTCACTTTAGAAGTGCAATAATACATGGTAATAGTTCAATCGATATAGATGATGATAAAATTGATGAAATAATAAGTGATATTATTCAAATTAGAAATAAAATTGAGGAAAAGAGGGGGAACAATGATACTAAATAAACCTCTTATTACACAGTGTAAGCATTGTGGCGAAATAATTGAAATTGATACTGATTTGGAATGTGTTTTTTCTCAGGAACGTTCTATGGGAGTAGAATCACAATATGAAGGCGTTATTGATGATGTTTGTCCAAATTGTTCTAATAAAATATCCATTTCTATAGATGTTTGGGAATATCCTGTTGGTGCAATAGAAACATATTCTATCGATACTAACGGAATTGAATTAATCGAGTCTCCAGATTTTATTTGTGAAGATTTTTATTGATCAAATACAACAGCTGCACCCTCTCGGATACAGCCGTTCCACATCAAATATAAACCATACAATCAAACACAGATTCTCTTGCCATAAAGAGTAAGCAGTTTTCAAGCTGTGCAGCAGTTTGAATATCGCCATTCTCAACTGCAAAGAGGTATTCTTTGTCGGATTCTTTCCACAGCTGAACCTGACGGTCAATTGCATCAGCGACTTTCTGTTCTAAATCATCCAGATATACTATGATTTGTCCGTTGTTTACAAGTTTGCGAAGTCTGTCGGGATACTTGCTTGCAGAAAAAGAAATATGATATTTCACGCTGTCGCTATGATACGTTTTAACACTTTCTTTATGCGTATCGGCATCATAATGAGTTACAGTATTGGTAGTTGTATCAAGCAACCACAGTGGAACTGATTTGTTCGTTTGGGGATTGATTGCAGTCTGAATACTTTTGAATTTTTTCATAAAAACATCTCCATTTTTCATAATCGGAAAGCTATGTCGTGATTAATTCTTGTTCTTTATTTGTTCTTTATTATCACGAAAAGTTACGAAAAATCAGAGTAATCAAGTTTTACCAATTTGCTCTGAAATGACGTAATATCCGCATTTTCTTTAAATTGAAAAAAGTTGTAAAAAACGTGAGGGGATTTTCAATTCCCGTACGGGTCACCACACCACATTCCCACAAATGCCTATATATTGGCGTTTGTGGGTTTTGTTTTTGTCCGAAAATACCGCCAGCCACTTATTTTGAATTTGCGTTTTTATGTACGCCACAGCATGAATGCTGTGGCTGTTTTCATGTTCCGAAGTTGAGTGCTTCGGTAATTGCATCGCAGTTGCGGATTCTTGCTTCCTGAAACATATGGCTGTATAAATTCAGCGTTGTTCCGACTACGCTGTGTCCCATATCTCCCGATACTGCAACTACATCTATACCTGCATTAATCAACAAGCTTGCATGGAGATGTGTATGCCGCCAAAGAAACCACATCTGCACGGGGCTTCAACCGCACCGTTGCCGGACATGAACCGCATCCTATCAGATTCGATAGTCATGAACGATAAACAACATAATGATCGTTCCGTTCGTTCGCATTTATTCCAC
>JAFSBM010000082.1 GCA_017437285.1 Ruminococcus sp.
AATGTTTTATTGGGGTTTGCTCTATTATTATGAACACAGGGGTTTTAATTATAAGCGGTAATTTCTGTGGGCTGATTCTGGAAAGGACGTAAAAAAACATCCTTGATGATTTTCAAGAATGTTTTTATGTCATTATCTTATACTTATTTCTTCTGCATTTAATTTATTTGGCATTAAACCTATAATCATTAATAATGTTATTAAAATACTTATTATGCGTTTACCTATTTAATTTTCCTCCAATATAATTTATAATAATCCAGGAAACAATTCCAAACGATTTAAATTTTTTGCATCTTTGTCAAGATTATTTTCAAAAAACATTCCCCATCCATTTAAGGTAATAATTTCTTGTTCATCTTTTCTATTATATCGTATTCCATAAAAATGACCATACCCCGATAGAGCAGTATCTCCACTTTCGCATCTTACAATTTTGCTATTTTTGTTTATCTTTTTTAATGTTTTATAATATTCAAGTAATTTTTCCTTTGAGATTTGGGGCAAATCTTCTTCTTTTATAATTATTCCTCCTCTATCAATTTCTGTACATAATGCACTATCCAATTGATCCATTACTTCAAGTAAGTCATAGGTTTCATCAGGTGCAATATTTCTGAAATCATACATTTTCATTTCTCCATCGTTAGTGATGAAATAGCCTTTGATATTTTCACCATAGTCATGATGTGACGTAATGAACACAATCTCAGGCATTTCCACCTCCTCAGTCTGCGATTCCCCGCACCCCGAAAGCCCGACAACGCAAACTGCAACCGCCATTATTCCGCTTAAAAATTTTTTAAACACAGATACGCCCTCCCCTGATTTTATATTTAACTTTATTTTAAACCATTTTTTATAATTTTGTCAATATGTATCAGGACAAGTATTATGCTCGTCCTGATGGAACTATTATTTATCCAACATATTTATCAGCGTAAGCATCTTACTGCATTTACCTAAATCTATTATACCCTGCTGATATAATATTTTTGTCCATGCTGTTAAAGTCAGCTTTTTTTCGGTCAGTTTGTCTTTTTTCATATCTAACTACAACTCCTTCGTAACACAATCATAATAGTTCTTGTCATTAACCTGACGATTTATGCATTAACTATCAGATTTACCTTACAATACACATTTTGTCTACTCATCCTGCTGTATTACTACCTACGTCATTCAATCACACATTTATACATAGTCAGAGATTTATTCTCTTACCTATATATTTTTAGTGTCTTAATTTGAAAGGAATATCTGTTTTTAGTGTTTATCGAATATCATTAAAAATTTATCTTCATTAACTAAAACTGACTTTTTGAACAAAAGTATTAAACAAAGTTTGTTGATTTAGCACAAGACATATACCGATTATATACAAAAAAGCTGTTGCTTTCAATCACAACAGCTCTTTTGCCATTAATTAATGGTACAAAGTCATCATGTCTGCTAACTTCTTTGCAGCCAACTGCAAATTTTCTTCACTGTAATCTGAAGCAACACCTGTATTTCGATATACACGATGCTTTGTATCGTTGTATACCCACTGTACCACGCATACCCACTTTCCGTTTTTTACGCACAAACTCCCTTTTACTTTTTCATGTTTCATCATAGTACACCCCTTTATATTTATCACGGATTACAATATATTAATCCTCGACAGTTCTACAAAAATGTCTTATGATATACTGCCATGTTTCCGGATTTTTTATATGTATCATAGAACAAATACGGATGCAGATTATACAACCTGCACCCGTATTTTTAAAATTCAAATATACTTTAAAATGGACTTTGAGCAGAAATTCCACGCATTTTACCGCCCTTGTAGTAACCTATTGTCTTGTATTCATCCTTTTCCCACTCCTCTTTCCGATAAACAACTGCACCTGCAATGTTGCTGCCTGCCTTGAAAAAGCTTGTGGTATGTATTGTAATGTTTACGCCTTCTGTATTCATATTGCAGGACGAAAGGCTTACATACTGGTATCTTTCATAACCATCATCCCAGTTTATGTCAGATTCATCGTAGAAATAATTGATAGCCTTATCCTCAACCAGTTCACCACTGCTGTTGTAGGTTGCCATTCTCAATTCATGCACCCATCTGTGAACAGTGTGTCTTTCCGTGCCCCACGCATACGTTACAAGCGTTCTTCTGTATGTTCCCGTTTCAGCAGATGTGTAAAGCTTTGCAAAATAGCCGTTATCCAGTTCAATCCATAAACCGTCGCTTAAATCGCCCGTCATATCGCCTGTGTAGCCTGTATCCTCGCCGCCTGTGAAATTAATTGTAATATCAGTAGGCTCGGTATCGTCGGTGGTTGAGTCGTCTGTGGAATCTTCGCTGTCACTGTTGTCACCGTCACCTGTGTTTCCGGTGTCGTCGTATAAATCCTCCAAATCGTCTTCATCTTCATATTCAAACCGCATATCAACAGATGATTGGTTGCCGGGCTCGGTTACATTAATAAGCACCTGCTTGTCCTCATTATCGTTAAACACCACCTTATGCTCGCCAAAATCTTCAATTGCAATTTCGTATTCACCGTTTGCATTTGTACTTTCATTTTTTACAAATGTTTCCGTAACGCCATCCTTTCCTATCTTATAAAGCGAAACTTTGCATCCCGGATATGGTTTGGTAGTACCATTTATTATATTATACAACGTTACCTTACCACTCAGAAGTATTTCAGGAAATAAGATTACATCCAGTCTTTTTGCTTCTTTTCCTTCAAGTACAACATCTATCGTTTCCTCATTATAATTCTTTTTTACAAATTTAAACTTGTAAGTTCCTGCAGGTAAAACTATTTCATATTCTCCGATTTTATTTGTAGTTGCATAATCATCTATTTTTTTATACTCACCTTCATCTAGCTGATAAATATCAACTTTTACGTCCTCTATCTTCGGAAGGTCTTCATTTGTATCTGTGTTGGTTTTCTGAGTTACAACACCAACAACAATACAGTCATTGGGCTTTCCTGCTGTATCACTTTCAATGCCAAGCGCTGCATCAACAGCTGCTTTTGCATTAACAAGGCCGTGTTCGGTACTTGTATCCACTTTTTCAGCTATTTTAACTTCCGCCGTCGAAACAATTATTTCTTTTACCTGAGGTCCTGTCAGGTTTGGATTTACAGAATAAAGCATTCCTGCCACACCTGAAACGTGCGGTGCTGCCATTGAGGTGCCGCTATAAAATTTATATTTATTGTCATTTATCGTGCTATAAATTTCTTGACCGGGAGCAACAACATCAACACGTTTACCTATATTACTGAAACCACTGTATGAATAATTTCCGTTATTTGGATCACCATTATATCCTATTGATCCTACACATATTATACGACTTTTAATATCTGCGTTTTCGATGTAATTTAGAAAATGATTGTATTTTGCTTGTACACCGCCTGTATACTTACCTGCGGAGTCCTCGGTATATTCATAGTCACTTAATGCTTTTTCTTTATCTGTTACTTCACTATTTTTTATAAAATGTTCATTATTTACATTTCCTGCTGTTGTTACAATCACAAAATCATAACCTTCTTTTAATACTGCTTTAAAATACATTTCCATTATTTCAGCATTAGTTTTTATATAATTTTGTGCCTTTGTATCACCTTTTGTCGCACTGAAGCAAGCATCATGACCACTATTCTGACTTATATTAATAACTTTTACATCATTAACAAGCATTAGGGACAATGCATATTTATATTCTATTGCAGTTGTTATGGTACCCAGTTCTGTTGCATAAGCATATAATTCGTTTTTAGGACATATACCTGCGATATTATTTCTGTTGCCAAAGATGTCTTTTTTCTTTTTACCGTATACCGCCCCCATTATACCTGCAACATGCGTGCCATGGCTATCATTTATTACTTGTGGATTATTCCACACATTAATAAGACTCAAATCTTGGTGATTAATATCGAACATATTATCAATTACACCAAGTCTTACTGTTTTACGATTATTATTTTCCTCTTTATCAAAATCAAAATATTCCCATGCCTCATCGGCTTTGATCGCCTTTATACCCCAATCAATATATTCAGGTTTTTTACCGTCCCACCAGTCATAATCAACAGGCATATAGTCTTCACCCAATTCAAATGCTGTATTAAGTGAAGTATAATCTATCAGCGGATTCCGGCACAGTGTATCAATCAATACATATAATTCTTCCGTTGTCTTTACGTCGTTGAATTCAATCTGATATTCGTCAGCTATACTTATATAACCTACAACAGAGGCATTCAGGCTTTCGGCAAGATTTTCAATTTCAGCAAAGCTTACGCCGTCCTTTGCCGTTATCAGTACCTGATTACGCACATAGAATACACCGTTTCCGTCATATTCAATATCTTCTTCCCCCTGTATATCCTTAAAATACATTTCATCAGACTCATATTTTATATTATCGTTTTTATTTGATGCAGAAATATCACCTGATGTAACTTCCGTAAGCGAATAATCAGATACCTCAGGCTCATCGTTCTTAACGCCGATAAAACCTAATGCAACACTTGAATTTGGGTAAATAATATTTGTATATGTGCCTTTTAATCTGTATTTGCCTTCACCGTTATCGCTGACAATTGCCGCCCAGCTGTCAGTTATCTCGGAAATTGTGAAATTAGTATCAATATCAAGCTCCCAACACTCTATTAACCTATCAGAATTATTGGTAATGATAATTTCACCTTGAAAACTGTCTTCCCAGGAATCTATAACATTCAATGAAACTGAATAACCATCTTCCTTTTCTTTTCTCTCCTGACACATTGTAAAATCATCAGGCATTCCTTCCGCATTATTCAATGTATATCCAAACTCAACAGATTTACCTGTTTCAATAACATTGTTGTATCCTGCATTTTTGATATATTTACTGCCGTTGCTATCTGTTTCAACGGTCGCATTCCATATTCCTGCAATATCACCGCAGAAATCATAAGATAACATCCAGTTCTCAATAAGTGTATCACCTGTATTTTCAATAGTTATTGAAATATTCTGTGAATTATCCCAGCTGTCAGTTATTGTATATTCTGCTGTGTAGTTATCATATTCATATACTTTATTACTTATTTCTTCTGCATTTAACTCGTTTGGCATTAAACCAATAATCATTAATACCGTTAATAAAATACTCATAATACGTCTATTCATTTTACTTTCCTCCATCAGAAAAATATTTAATCATAATCCCAACAACTTTGAAGAAACCATCCGATAGTATCATAAAGTTTTTCTGCATTTTCATCTGTATTTTTAAAAATTTTATTTCCATATTCGTATATGTATATTAATTCTCGTTCACCAGCTGAATTTTTTCGCATACCATACCACACGTATTGTCCAAATATGGCATCTGCATTATTGTATAACTTAGTAACTTCTGCATTTATATCAACACGCATCAATTGCTCATAATAATCCAGTAATTCGTCTAAACGTATCTTTTCTGTTATAACTTTATCATCACAGACTGCTTCTTCAAGCTGGTCATATACATCAGCTAAGTTATATTTAACATCTGGGTCTATTTTATTAAAATCAAACCATTTTATTTCTCCATTATTAGTAACATATACACCGCATATATTTTTGTAAAATTCATCAGAGCCTTCATAATAATAATTTGAAAAATCATGCGTATTTACAAAAACAATCTCAGGCATATTCATCAGCAATTCCAGATCGTTATCTGTCAGAGTGAATTCCGTGACTATTTCCGTTGTTTCGGCTGTGGTGGTTGTTGTTTCGGCTGTTGTTGTTTCAACAGTTGTTTCGGCTGTTGTGGTCGTTTCAGCTGTTGTCGTGGTGGTTTCTGTTGTTGTCTGCTCGGTTGTTTCTTCGGTGGTGGTTTCAGTTGTTGTTTCCTCAGTTGTTGTTTCCTCAGTTGTTGCCGAAGCAGTGGTTTCGGCGGCTGTTGCCTCTGCTGCTTTTTGCGTTGATGCCGCTGTTACCGTTTCGGCTGCGGTTGAAGTTGACTCCGCAATTGTTGTTTCACTTTCCAGCTGC
>JAFSBM010000083.1 GCA_017437285.1 Ruminococcus sp.
AGAAATACTGACAAAGCGTGGCTTAGTCAGTATTTCAGATTACTATTCATTAGTACATATTTAATTTTGAATTGAACCGCCGTATGCCGAACGGCACGTACGGTGGTGTGAGAGGGCGGTTTATTCCGCCCTACTCAATTGCGTTTCATACCCGAAAAGTATACAGTTCATACCATAGGACATCTTTTGCCAGAAATATATGTTAAAATAATTAGATAACATTTTTGAGGAGTGAAAGTATGTTTGAAAGAACAGCGATAAAAATAAGTTGTTGGATGGTAAGAAATAAAATTATTGAATCAGATAGAATAATGGTGGTTAAGTGGGGAATTAGGAGTATATTAGATACGATTTTTAATATAATGACCTTTCTAATAATAGGGTTATTTATGAGAATGGTTACAGAAATTATTGTTTTTACATTAGGCTATATTCCTTTACGTTCATATGCGGGGGGATATCACGCCAAAACACCATTAAGATGTTGGATAATATCTAATTTAATATTATTCGTTGCAATGAAAATGATATGTTATATGAAAAACTTTACTTCAATTTTTGTTTTTCTCGCTATAATATCTGTATATATTTTAATTGTATTAATGCCTGTTTCTGATATACATAAACCATTGAATGAAAATGATAAAAATAAATATAAATTAATAGGTGTAGTTATATTAGCTATTGAAATAACAATCACCATTATTTTTTATATTATAGCATGGGAAAATATGGTATACTGTTTTTTTAGCGTTTGGATCATTCTTGCGGTAATGTTAATTTTAGGGAAATTAAAAAATAAGAAAAAAGAGAATTCGACATAAATGTATTTCATACCCAAAAAACATACCATTTGTACCACAAATCGGTTTAATTTTTGTTTTTGTGCTAAAATATAACAATAGTATAAAAAACTAAATATATCCGATTAATCGGAGAAATGGAAGGAATGTTTTTATGAAAAAAAGATTTTACACATTAATTACAAAGTTTGGTGGCATGTTTGCAGCATTAGCGCTTGTCATCACTTCTTTTAATGCGAATTCTGCATGTGTATGGCTTGCTTATCAGCCTGAGGAACCTGAGGAGGTTAAGGCACTAAAGAAAAAATAATCTCAAAAATTTAATTATTGAAGAATGACCGCTTCATTATGAAAATAATACGCTTTAGAGGAACTCTTTGTTTCAAATATTGCTAAGTATCATACTTCTTTTACAATAAGGATGACACACCATACCTCATTTATTTGTGTTATAATGCATATCAAGATGACCAGAAAATGCTTTAAATCGTTAATATTTAGCGAAAAGTAAGTGTTTAAAGAATTGTTTTTGAAGTATTATTGATTGCAAAGTTATAGGAGACAGAAGGGTAATAAAATTATATCATTAAATTTACAAGTGCGCATAGTAAAATGATGTGATATGGTTTATTATACATTCAAAAAATATACATTTATTTATAAGGAGGTCATTATTATGACAAATAAGTTCAAAAAGGTAATTGCAGGACTTATGGCTGCTACATCACTTGCTTCAAGTGTGATTGGAATTAGTGCAAGTGCAGAGACTGGTTACTGTACGCTTGATAATGGTACTGGTTGTCTATCAGTTACATCAACATTTGTTTATGCATCAACATATTCTGATAATAAAACATACAAAGAAGTTCTTATAACTGCACTCGATCCTTCTGCAACTCCTCCTAATACTCAAACAGGATATAAGACGTCGGTTAATATTACTGTTTATGGTTCATATGACCGTGCCTGGTCATATCATAAAGCTGGTAGCTCTGGAACTTTATGTGTAACATAAGCAAAATAAATTAAGTGGAATTGTCAACATTAGAGAATTATAACAATTATATATATTGTTTATCCTTATTATGCTGAATTAAGGAAACTGAATATTATTAAACCAAAGTTTCTAAAGCTGATTATAATATCCTTTATGAAACTTTGGTTTAATTTCGTTTAATTAACATTTAAACTAGTACATCGTTAATGCTAAAACTTGAATGCCATCTTTCAGCTCATATTTAAGCACTCACGCAATACTATGATTTTTCTTTCAAGATTTAGACTTTACGGAGTACTAGAGTGATAGGAGATAGAACTATGAAAATAAAAAGAATAGCTCTGTTATTAATACCGCTGATACTTCTGGTATCCTGCAATAATAAAGATTTAAACAATGATTCTGAAAATACGGGGGAGAATAGATTTATAGATTATAATTATAATTTTTATCAAAACGGGAGAGTTCATCTCGGAGTTAACGAGAACGGTTCAAATGTTGCTTTGTATACTGATTTTGAAACATTAGAGTCAGTTCCGCTATGTGCAAAACCTAATTGCAGCCACAACAATAACGAATGTGCTGCGAAACTAATAAATTCAAACCCGATTATACACAATGAAAAAATATATTTTCTGAGTTATGTTGACGGTGTAAAAGAACTTTCCAACGGCAAAAGAGAATACTATATAAATTCAAAATTAAACAGCCTTTCCATGGCAACCTCAGAATCGGCTACAATATGTGAATTCAATGATTGTGCGCCATATACAGATGAAGGAATGTATTTGTACGGAAATGAGATTTTCTTTATGGCAACAGATATGGGACCTTATGAAAACGAATATGGAGATATAGTGACCTCTGACATCGGCGGTAAACAATTCCTCTGCTCAATTAATCTTGACAGCGGAGAATATCATAATTATGGTACAATTTACCCAAAAGATGAAGCATATGAAAGTGCCGATAGTTCCAGACATGGTTTTATTGTGGGATGTAAAGATTTAAAACTAAATATATTTTACAGCTATATTCCTGAGCATAAATCAAATTCCTACAAAGATTTCGTACTTATGAATATTGAATTTGATTTGGAGAATAAAACCTTTACTGAAAGCAGCTTGCCGTCACCATCGTATTTAGACGAAAACAGCTATGTCGGATATGATAATCAAAATGAGAAAAATTACATTTACTACAAAGACAACACTTACGAAGTCGATGCAGAGGACAGATATGATGTTTCATTAATAAACGGTAAATATTTTGATTCAAATAGTGATGTGTGGCTTGATTTGGAAACAAATACTGAATATTCCATGGGAAAGTATAAAGGCTATATAGCAGTAACAATGTATGAAAACAGCTATATATTAATAAAAGGACAGAGGACAGTTAAGCTGACGGAAGATGAACTTTTTGCTCTTGACAAGGAGTGACAATTGTGAACAGACTTGAATTACAAAAAATCAACAAACACTATGGCAAGAAAAAACACGCATTATGTGATTTTTCCTTTGAATTCACCAACGGAATTTATGGTCTGCTAGGTCCAAATGGTGCAGGAAAATCCACGCTTATGAATATAATTTCGGACAATCTTCTGCCCGATAAGGACGGCGGAAAGATATTGTGGAACGGTGAAGAAACACGTATTCTTAAAGAGAAATTCCGCAGCCGTTTAGGTTTTATGCCACAACAGCAAAATCTTTATGAGAGTATGACTGCACACACTTTTCTCAATTACATCGCTGCTCTGAAATGCATTGACCGTAAAACTGCTGAGCAGGAAATACCAAAGCTTTTTGAACGTGTTGAGTTATCCGAAAGTATGGATAAGAAAATGGGCGGTTTTTCAGGTGGAATGAAGCAGCGTGTTCTCATTGCATCGGCACTTCTTGGAAATCCCAATTTGATAATTCTTGATGAGCCAACAGCAGGTCTTGACCCTAAACAGCGTGTAATTATACGCAATATGGTGTCTGATTTAGGCAAGGATAAGATAATTATTATTTCAACTCATATTGTATCGGATATAGAAACCATCGCAAAAGAAATTCTCTTTATCAAAGAGGGAAATCTTATCGACAGCGGAACTATTTCTGCTCTTGTAAAAAAGGTTGAAAATGGCGAAAAATCCCTTGAAAGCCTGTATATGCAGTATTACGGCGAGGTGTAGAAATGAGAATTATTGTCACCGAGTTGAAAAAATTATTCAGCAGTAAAATTTTTATTCTGATAATTTTTTCTGTGTTTGTTCTCAACGGCTATCTGATGTTCAGAACAGCCAATTCGGGAGATGCAAAGCCTGAGCAGTACAAAGAGGTTTATACGGTTCTTGATGAAATGAGCGATTATGACAAGCTGCAATGGCTTGATGAAAGGCTTACGGAATTTGAGGGACAGCATAGTTATAATTGGATTGTTCTTTCTGAACTTCGCAATGAATGTGCCAATATTGTTGGATATTCCGATTATCTTGATTCCATTGATGCACAGGCAAAGTCAATGACTTCTGTATCAATTTTTGCAAAGCCCAATACATTCAATTACAGAAGTATCGTCAAAACTCCACCTGCCTATGATAATGTCCGTGATGTCAAGCCAATTTTTGATATTTCAAAGGGAATAAATCTTGCTATCGATAACAGCTTCACAGATATTCTGTGCGGCTTTATTGTGTTGTATGCGGTACTTTCCCTTATGATTTCCGACAGGGAACAGGGAATGTCGGGACTTCTGTTTTCACTTAAACGTGGCAGAGGTTATCTGTTGATTTCAAAATTACTGGCATTGGCAATTACTATTTTTTCAGCGGTAATTTTAATTTATAGCGAAAATTTGCTGATTTCAAGCGGCATTATCGGACTTGGCGATTTATCACGCCCCATTCAATCTCTGGATGGATTTATAGGGTGCAACTTAAAAATCAGCGTTATGCAATATTTAATGCTTTATATTCTATTCAAATTTATTGCAATTTTTTCAATTGGAACCGTGCTTTCACTCATTGCCGTAAACACAAAAAATACCGTATCATTTTACGGTATATCTGCAATTATTCTCATTGCAGAAGGTGTATTTTATGCAGTAATTCATCCGCTTTCAATTTACAGTATTTTCCGCTATGTGAACATAATTGCATTTACAAAAACAAATGAGATTTTCTGCAATTTCAAGAATATCAACTTTTTTGAATATCCTATTCCACTGATACCCACATCAACGGGTGCAATGGCGGTTATAATGCTTGGGAGCACGGCATTATCCGCATATCTGTACGCAAAAAAGAGAAATCTTGAATTCAAAAAAATCGGCTTTAAATTCAAAACTTTCAGTGGCAATAAAGTTCATTCAAAGTTGTATTACACACTTTACAAATCGCTTATACTTCAAAAGGGCATTATTGTAATTGCAGTTTTTGTTGCAGTTGCAGGCTTTATGAAAGAAACTTTTATCAAGAAATATGATTATGTTGATGCTTACTATCAATATTATACGGAACTGCTTGAGGGTGATATTACATCAGAAACCGATGATTTTATAGCTGCCGAAGCACAGCGATTTGATGAGCTGAATGCAAGAGCAATTGAGTTAATGGAAAGTTCCGATATATATTCAACGGAATTACACGAAATTCAAAAACAGCTTGCTCCAAGTTCGGGATTTTATTTTTTGAAAGAACGATATGAACAAATCAAGGATATTCCGAATGCTCAGATTTTCTATGATACAGGATATAAACGTGCCTTTGGTGCGGTTGGTTATGATGATGATATGAAGTATGCCTTAGCCGCAATGCTCCTGTGCAATTTTCTCATTTCTCCGCTTATTGCCAACGACAATAAATACCGAATGAAATCGGTGATAAATTCAACTGCATCGGGAAATAAAAGCTATACATAGCGAAATATTTTTATTGCCACGATTTACGGACTGATTTCTGCTCTGCTATGGATTATTCCTTACTCTGTTGCCATTGTCCAATATTACGGCTACGGAGGTCTTATGGGTTCTATACGAAGCATTACGGATTTCATTGATTTTCCGTTGGATATATCAGTTTTGCAGTACATCTTGTTAATCGGAATTCTGCGAATTATTGCGATTATGGGCTGTTCATTGATTATGCTGTGGATTTCTTCAAAATGCAAAAATATTACATCAGCTGTACTTGTCAATTTTGCAATTTTTACTCTGCCGATAATTATTTGTCTTCTTGGTGCAAAGATAATGATAAATATCGGGTTTAATGCAATTTTGAGTACAACTGTAATTTTCAATAAATTTTCAGTAATGCAATTGATTTTCCCCATTGTTTTTATAATCATTTTAATGCTTGAAAAAATAAGAAAATGTCAATCATTGAAATAGGACTTACTGAAAAAGTATATCCAGATATGCTGAATGCAGTACCATATTATATTCTTAAATATCAACTGCTCAGACAAACAGGCTTGATGCTGAAAAGTATCTTACGGATTTGTTTTCGAAGCTTGCTGGAACGAGCTTTCTGCTATTTAATACTTGATAATAAACAAGCCTCGCCAGTATCGGCGAGGCTTGCGTTTTCCTACTGGAAGCAGTTTATTTGACGGTTACTAATAAAAGTATATAAAAGAATGGATTTTAATGTTAAAATGTTTGTATTGTGTATTTTATACCAAAAAATTATACAATTCATACCATAATATGTTTTTTGGGGCTATATTTATGATATAATAACAATAAAATAAATTATTAAAAAAGTTTTTCATGTGGATGCTTTCACAATGCCTAATCAGATATCAACTATTAGAAAAGTGATGCGGAAAAGCAGAACTGCTCTCATAACAAACGATGTTGTATATACTTCTGATAACCGACCTATAAAGCTTGGTGATGAATTTATGTCAAACCCACAGTCAATTACTTATCAGACAGATATAGCTATGCAAGCTAAAATATACCAATCTCAATGGTTGACCATCTCGTATTTTGAAGATAAAGCCAAACGAATGGTTGAGAAAGCTATTAAATACGAAGGAATATGCTGGCCAACAGATATTCTTCATAATGCAGAAGGAGAGTTTGTAGGAATTCTTGTGCCTGCTTCAGACGGCTATCAACTTAAGCAACAGTTAATGAGCCAACAGGGATTAGAAACCTACTTTCCCGAATGGGATAGAAAAAAACTAACTCATTTGACAAAAACGATTTTAGATAAGATCATTTATTTACAAGATAGAAATGTTTTATTTGGTATTGTTAATTCTAGTGCTATTTTTGTGAAAGATGAGAATCATGTGTACTTTGCAGAAATGGATACATATCAAATTGAAGGCTTTCCAATTCTTTCCAATGAGAAAGTTATGCAAGCTCCCGAACTGCAAGATTCAAATGATGGAATGTGCTTATATACAAAGCAACAGGATAATTATGAGATTGCACTATTAATTTTTATGATACTTATGCCTGGTAAATTTCCATATAATAAAGGAAAAAATAGAAATCTATCAGAAAGTGTCAAAAGGATGAACTTTGCCTTCCGATATGGAAGACAAGGTGAAGAACATGGTGCTAAAGAGTATTTTGGCTTATGGAGATTTGTATGGAGTCACTTAGGAAATGATCTAAAGCAGGCGTTTTATTATACTTTCCAAAATGGGATGCCTTTCAGTACTCCGGAAAGTAGGAGAGATGCTCGGTTTTGGCTGAGGAAAGTTTCTGAATTAGAGAATGAGCTTTCTGATCTATATGATACTGAATCACTTAAAATTTTTCCACGTACATTTAAACGCTTTAGCGGTACTAAAACTATAAAATGTATTAAATGTGGAATAGATCACCCGGATTTTTACTATCGATATCCTGAAAAAAAGAATCTGCAATTCATGTCTTGGACAGCCATCAGAAACTCACTTTGTTTGCAAGACATGTAACAAATCTTTTTATTACGATTTTGGAACATTATTTAAATATGAAAATCTCGTAGAGACAAAGCAGTTTTCTATGCCGACTCATTGCCCATATTGCCGTTCAGATAAAAGAAAGTGCAAACGCTGCGGAGAGTTAGTTCCGACATATCGTCTTAATGATGAAGGACTATGCTTTGATTGTGCGAAAATCGTCAGAAACCAAATTTCCAAAAGATATTATGGCAAATGTGGTCATGTGATTGAGTTGACTCAGGGACAAGTAAATTTTTATATGAAAAAATTTGGTGAACTACCACAGCGTTGTGAGCAATGCCGAGCAAAACGACGTAATGGGTATTAATGTAAGCAAAGGAGATGAGAGTTATGCCAAGCGAACAGTACATCGAACAAGATCGTGTATTCAGTCTTGACGAATTTAAACAATTTGATCGTTTAAATCAAAATACGAATAGCAGAATCCCTATCTTTTTTTGCATTGATGTAAGTGGATCAATGAGAAATAAGGTTAGGACTGTACTAAAGATACAGGAGTAGGACAATCCTTTGATTTTAGTGAGTTTGACTTTATGATTAATAGTCATATTGGAGATGCGAAATAATGATTAACCGTATAAAAAATAATATTAAATATATTTGCACTCGATTTACACTTATTGTATCAATAGTATTTGGTGTGATTTCTGGTGTTCAAGTATTTATCGAATGGGATACTATAGGAATTGTTGAGACAAAATGCAAAATAAGTGTTTTAGTCGGCTTACTTGCAATTTGTGGAGTTATTGCTTTTGTTTGGGGAATGTTTATGCGAGAAATTATTATAATAGATGACCAAAAGCTTTGATAGAACGAATTGCAAATGGAACAGTAAAAGCTATTCGTATCGCATTTAAGGAAAAAGCAATAATGGCAGCAATTAGTCAATTTAGTGTTCATAGTCAAGGGGACGATATATTAGAAACTTCATTTTGTTTGTATTCAGAAGATACTTACATCTCTTGGGGATACTTAAAAATAAAGAAATGTGATCAATATTTCGTTATAATGGACGATTTTAATAGATGGGCATCTCTAAAAACCCTTTTTGAGGAAAAACAGCTATGCACGACATCTGCTTCGTCAACCTCCCTTGGAGTGCGAAAGCACGCCTTCGGGAGCTTTCCTTGCAGCTGCCGCACCTATCTGTTTTTTCTTTAAACAAACGAGTTTTTAGAGATGCCCTTTGGATAAATAAATCGAAGTTTTAAATATCATTTTCCTCGGTGTAAGTTGTGGAACTGAAAATTGAATTTTGATTTTTATAAAGATGATGTTTTATGAAATCATACAGAAAAGATTAAAACATATTGTAGACAGTTATAATGGATAATTTTTAATGAATAAAAGCATATTAATTACTACCACTTATACCGTTTTTTTTACCGTTTATGCCAAACCGATTGACATACGACAGAATAAATAGTATAATAAAGATAGAATCAAATATAATATGGAGGTGAAATCCAATGTATATTTTGTAGAAGTAGCTTCAACATTTTATAATATGCTAATGTAAATAATATTCAAAAGTTTCTTGGTGATTATGATAGAGATGGAGATGTAGATTCATCAGATGCTAGTTTGATACTTGCCAATACAACATCATAAACATCGAAGTATCATCACATTTTACTGTTTTTGCTTAAAGGAGAGATGAGCTATGAAAAAAATAATTTCTTATTTTTTAGTATCCGCACTTTCATTATCAACTATGCCTGCGACGGTAACAGCTATTGAAACTAATAACCAACCTGCAAATATCACATCAGAAAAATCCCAGACAACATCATATATCATTACCTATAAGGATATTGATACATCAGCTATTGATAAACAAGCTGAAGAAAAACGTGCAGAATACATTTACAAGCTTTACGAACAAGAACTTACTCAACAAGAATTTGAACGACTCAGTACAGAATATTATAATAACGTCAGATTAGAATTGTTGGAAAAAGAGTATTCTGAGAAATCAACAAAAATTCTGAAAGAATTCGGTATAAACGGCGATTTAGCTATGTGCAGTAAATATACTCCGACAATAATATGTCCACTTACAGTTGAACAAAAGAAACTTGTCGAAGAATCCGACTTAATTGAAAGTGTTACAATTTATACTCCTATTGAAATAGAGCCTTCTACTGAAAAAATTACTTATTCAACTAAAGAAGAATTTATAAATGCTATAACAGGTGGGAAAGATGCTGCTGAAATTTTCGGTGAGGATATAAAAATTGCTGCAGAATTAAACTGTAAAAAGAATGATTCCCTCTTTGATTATTTCATAATTTATGGATTAAAGAGTGACCGTGATATTGAAAATGCTATAGACCGAATTTACGAAAATAATCGTGATTTAAAAATTATGGTTAGTCCGGTTGAAAACAGAAGCGGTACGCTTTTCTCAATATCATGTGAAAAAATAAATACTTCAAACTCAATCGGTGGATTTGCGTTCGTTGATGATGAGTATCCCGCTTGGATATCAAAGCAGTCTATAGAATCATTTTCACAGACCTACAATTTTAATCCCTTAAAGTATATAATAAATCTTGGTGATACTAACGGTGATTATAAAATTGATTCTACCGATGCTTCTGATATTCTTGAATTATATGCCAAGCTTTCCACATCACCTGATCTTATGGTAACAGATAACCAATTAAAACACTATGATGTAAATGCAGATGGTCGTGTTGACTCCTCTGATGCTTCAAAAATATTGGAATACTATGCATTCTTATCTACAGGCGGAGATTGTGCTTTGAAGGAATTCATCAACAAATAAAAAAATAATTTCTCTTAAAACTATGCAATGCCAGAACAATTTTTGTTTTGGCATTGCTTTTCTTACGGGAACACGGTTTTATTTGACGTTTACGCATAAAAAATCCTGACCAAGAACAATGTCTTAGTCAGGATAATACATATTAAATTATACGATTGTAAAGCAATGAACAGACCTTTATAGTTTCAGAAAGCTGTTCAAGTTCAGAACCGGTTATAACAGCAGTTGACCCGTCAATAAGATAAACTTCATCGCCCTCAACAAGGTCACCTGCGGCTACCCAGCCTCTGTCAATTACATAGAATGGGTGGTGGATATAATGATTATAGCATCATTCCTGAAAAATGTCAATGAAAAAGAAAGCCGAGGTTTTGATATAATCTCAACCTCGTTTACCTAATTAGTGGGTTATAAATTTATACAGTCGCATAAAACAATTCCTGTGTGCTAAAATTAGATGTATCAATACTTCTTGTGTGCCAATCAAATACATAATTTAAGCGGTCAATAGAAGGTAGGTCTATGCTCCATTTTTTTTCGGAATAATTCTCAAAGTTTAGTATAATAATATCTAAATCGCATTTAGGAAAATGAATTATATTCGTGAAAATGAGTTTTAATTTTGTGTGAATCAAACATATTTCGCCAGTCTTTTTACTTAGTACAGCCCAGTTTTCAACATCTGGTTCATAAGCATGGTAATCAAAACATATTGATTGATCTAGTGATTCAATAATGTTTTTTAATTCTTGCGAGGAGAAAACGCCTAGTTTTTCAGCTTGATATATATAATTAGTAATATCCATATGTTTAATTCCCCCGGACAACCATGAACCATATTTTTTGCTGTTCTATATAGATTAATGATAAACGATTCTACACCATCTCCAGTTACTCCAACCGCTCTGTTTATAACAGTAACTTTAGCTTTATCGGCAAAGTCGGCTGGATTTCCCGAACTTGGCTTCCACAAATTATTTTCATCTGCAAACGTAGCCGCATCCAAAATGGCCTGATTTGTATCAACGTCAAAGAAAAATAGACTTTTTCCTTTTTGAGCTGCTTCATGGGCATTAATATGTGGCAACATACCATCTTCATCGACTCTGTATTTTCCATTAGTCCATATTCCCTGTTCATCTTTATAAGCCTTATTATAATTATGTACAAGAACAGCCTCATCGCCAACAAAGTAGGTATTGAAGTCAGCAACCTCAAGGTTATAAACCTTAATCGTTTCGGAAAGCTGTTCAAGTTCAAAACCGATTATAACAGCAGTTGAGCCGTCAAGAAGATAAACTTCATCACCTACTACGAGGTCGCCTGCAGTTACCCAACCTCTGTCAATTACAAAGAATGGGTGGTTTGTAGTAGTGTCAATGTCGCCACAAGATGTATGCAGATGCATGATTTCATCCACTTCATGAACATAAACCTTTGTAACTTCCTTGAGTGCTGTTTCACCTGTGAAGATATCATATGCCCATACCCTATCACCGACTTCAATTTCGTCAATTCGCTTCTGTCCGTCCTCTGTCGCAACAAGGGTTTCACCTGTAAAGCAATTCTGATGCAGTGACATAAGCGAGAGTATGAGCTGTATGGAACGTGTGCCGACCAAATCCCAGTCTTTGTTCTTGGCGGCATCCATTATGCTTTGCCATTGCGTTGCCAGACCATATCCCGTCAACACCTTACTGATAATCGGTCCTATTGCTTTCATCTGGCACATACGGTTCATAAACAAACCGGTAATAACTCCGCATGCAATTCCTTCAACCATCTGCCAGCCTGACAATTCAGGATCGTTGATTATCATTGCAATCTGTCTTGCTGTATCGTAAAGTGTAAGAATGTTGTTTATTGCATTAAGTTTACTCTTCAGATTTTGATAAATTCTCATATAATTCAGAGTAGCTGAATTATCAAGAATATTGTTTATAGCACCTGAAACATTCACTTCTGCAAGTGTGAAATATCCACTCGGATCAACATTCATCACAGGATTCGCATTCGCATACAGATATTTGTGCAGAGAAGTCGGGTCGAAAATTGTACCCTGATAGGTATCCTGTGTAATGAACGTACCTGTTGTGGGGTTCATATATCTCGCACGGAGATAATAAAGACCAGTTGTGCTGTCAAGCTGCTCACCGCAGTCTATTTATATTGTACCACAAGTCCGCCCTGTTTGTCAAGGGCTTTTTTTATCTTATTGATTTTTCCTGCTAATTTGAAATTCTAAGAATTCTTTTGCTGTATTTATAATAAGCTGATGAAGAGAACTATCATTTGCTATTTTTTTTAAAACGGAGAGATACTCCTGCAATTCTGAATCAGATCTCCCATTATATTCTCTATTAAGCATCCACAATGTATGAACTGTGGGACATCTCATAACAGATTCCAACAAAAGTTTTTTGTATACTTCATCATCACATGCTTCTACAAAATGAACTAATGCTCCAGGCATCCCCCAATCTGTCAAAGGATTTTTTTCCATAAGCTCAAGAATATCTTTAATATAGGATTCTTTTCTTTCACTTTTATTTAACAAAGCAACTAATTTCTCTTCAGCCTCGAAAAGTGCATCCTTTCCAACAAGCTTTTCTATTTCATTAAAATATTCTTTTATGTTTTCCATATTTTCTCCTTTTCAATAAGACCTGATCGGCATAATATATCACCTAAGTCGACCAGGTCTTATACCATCAAAACTATTTAAAACTCTCTATTCAAAGCACACTCAAACAATATCTTATCGATTCGATTGCACCTCCCAATTTTGTTGACAGTGGTACAGAGTTATTTTTAAATAGTATTTCTATATTGTTGAATACATTGACTATCGCTTCTTGTTGTCTTGGGTCAAACTTTCGCTGTTCAGAATTGAAGATGGTATGAACACTATGCGGCAAAGCAATTACAATATTATTTTTTGATTCAGGACTTGATAATCTGCTTTCAGCATATCCTAATTCATTTTGATTTACAAATTGCCACACTTCATGACCTTCAAGGTTATCCCCTTTAACTGAACGGTTTCTAAAATCCTGAAATGTAGTTACTTCATATGGTTGCACATTATTTGTGCTTTTGCTTATTGCATCTATTTTAATATCATAAGCTAAATCCAGAGATGAAACAATTCCATGCGCTAAAGAGCGAGAGATATCTGGAATTAAAAAAGTATCAAAAAAAGATGCTAAAGCATATTCAAATGCTGTTAATGTCAATTGATGAATTAATTCTCTGCCAATCTTCATAACTTCAGCATCATGTGCCGCTCTATTGGATGATGTTACCGTTAATTGTGAAACATATTCCTGAGCTTGTTCTATACTTATCCAAGCTTGCTGATAATAATAAGCGTCATTTTCAGCAGAATATCCACTCGGATCAACATTCATCACAGGATTCGAATTCGCATACAGATACTTATGCAATGAAGTAGGATCAAAAATTGCTCCTGCATATGTGTCCTGCGTAATGAACGTACCTGTTGACGGGTTCATATATCTCGCACGGAGATAATAAAGACCTGTTGTGCTGTCAAGCTGTTCGCCGCAGTAGAGGTAGCTATTTTCAGTATTGCCTGTTGATGAAATCAGATTGCCCCATGCGTCATATACATAAGTATCTGTTATTGCACAAGTAGAATCAGAAAGCTGTCTTACTGAACCATGACCGTCATAGAGATAAAACGATGTTTTACTGTTTCTTTCCTGAGATATAAGGTCTGCACCAATAGTATAGTAACACAGCACATTTCCGTCCGCATCAATCTCTGCAAGAACCTGTGTAAGACTTCCGCTTATGTCATTCAGATAATAAGTGTAGTCGTTTTCAGACTTCTTTACGATTCTGTTTCCTGCATAGTCATACTCATATTCCTCAACAGAAACATCATTGCCCTCCTGAACAGTAGCACGAATCAGCTTGTTTTCAGCATTGTAAGTATATGTAGCTGATTTATCTGCCGATGTTGTGGAAATAAGATTTCCTGCATCGTCATACTTGTAAACAGCGTCATTTTCCTTTACTAGCTGATTGAGAGCATTGTAGGTATAGACTGTTTTAGCACCATTTTCGGTTTTCAAGATACGGTTGCTTACATTATCATAAGCGTATGTATACTCTGTTACAGTTTCGTCAGCCGCAGTTATCTTTTCGCTTGTCAGTCTGTAAAGCACATCATATGTGTACTCTACTGTACGGTCAAGCTCCTTGACTGCTGTTCGCTCTCCTGCTGCACCAAGGGTATATTCATATTGTGCCACAATTCCACCTTGTTTGTCAAGGGCTTTTTCGCATATAAGTCGGTTTACCTCGTCATATTTGTAAGTTATTACAATTCCGTTGGCATATCTTACAGCTGACCTGTTACCATTTTTATCATATTCATATACTGTAGCATATCCGTTTCTGTCTACAACCCTTACAAGTCTGTCAAGCTTATCGTATTCATAGGATGTTGTGCCGTAAGAAGTTTTAACTCCTGCCAGTCTGCTTGCATCATCATAGGTGTATTCAACATATTCGCCATTAGGATATACTGCTTTTTTGAGCCCGTCCATGCTGTCATAAGTATACTTTGTAGTGCCTGTCTTGTCTGTAACAGATGAAAGCTTTCCGTCTGTTGTATAGGAATATGTTACTGTACCGTCAGCAGTTTTCTTTTCGATAACCCTATCAAACTCATCATATGTGAATGAAGTAAGCTTTCCTCCGAAATCTGTTGATGTCAGAACATTTCCGCAGATATCATATGTAACCTCAGCTGTTTGGCCAAGTGCATTTGTTGTTTTAATTACTCTGCTGAAATCATCGTAAGTGTAAAGTGTAGAATGATTATTTGCATCGGTTACTTTAATAAGATTTCCAACTTCGTTATAAGTATAGCTTGTCACATTGCCGAGTGCGTCAGTAACGCTTGTAAGTCGGTCAGCACCGTCGTATGTATATGAAGTTGTATATCCATGCTGATCAGTCTGACTTATTACACGGCCTCTTGCATCATATGCGGAAGAAACACCAGAACCGTCAGGATATGTGGTAGCTGTTCTGTTACCATTATCATCATAGGTATAGGTATACACATTTCCGTTCGAATCGGTCATACTGCTAAGCTGAGAATGAGAGTTATATGTGAATTCTGTGTGATTTCCAAGTGCGTCAATGATTACGGTATTTCTGCCAATCGCATCATATTCGTACTTGGTTTCATTGCCGCTTGCACTTATGGTTGATGTAAGATTATAATTTGCATCGTATGTATACTTTACAGCTGCACCATTTGGATAGGTTTTGCTGATAAGGTTACCAACCTTGTCGTATTTCATTGTAACTGTTCTGCCAAGTCTATCTGTTGCTGTCAGATTATTACCCTCACGGTCATATGTAAAGGATTCAGAAGTGCCGTCGGCGTAGGTAATCTTTATAACATTTCCAAGGCTGTCATAATCATATGAGGTCTGTCTGCCCTTTTCATCTGTAGCAACAGAAATTTTACCAATGCTGTTATATTCTGTTGTTGTAATATTTCCATCGCTATCAATAATTTTAACGAGATTTCCAGATTCATCATATGTATAATTTTCTGTGACGGTCTTTGTCACTTCGCCCGATGTATATGTAAGCGTTTTAGAAAGACAGTTTCCGTCGCTGTCATACGTAAATTCAGCCGTTGTACCAGCACCGTTTGTTGCAGAAATTACATTTCCCTTGCTGTCATAGGTCATATTCATATATGTACCTATTTCATCAGTAACAGACTCAAGATTACCCTTGCTGTCATAGCTGTAATTAATTTCATTACCCAGAGCGTCAATAGTTGATGAAGTATTGCCTTTTTCGTCATATGTAACGCTCATAATATCAATGCCCATAGCATTAATTGATGTAATAAAGCCTTTAGAGTTATACTCATTTGTAACAGTATTTCCCTCGGCATCTGTCATTCCAAGCATATTGCCGTTATCATCATAACTGTAATTGGTTACATTGCCCATAGCATCAGTTTTTGATGAAAGATTACTATTACTGTCGTAGGTATTCTTTACAGTATTGCCCATTGGATCGGTCTGTGAAGTCACATTTCCGTTATGGTCATAAACGTATCTTGTAATTCCACCATTGCGATCGGTAATGGTTTCTTCACGACCGTCAATGTCATGGTCGTAAACGATTTCATTTCCGTCTGCATCAATTGTTTTGATAAGTCTGCCGTTATACTACCCTCTATTTCAATTTATACATTTTGATGCATCAAGGCATTCAAAATTGAAGGCGAGTAAAGTATCAAGAGAAGAAGCAAAGGTGATATAAGCGTTATCAAGAAAAGTCTTGATGCTGTCAAAAAAGCACTG
>JAFSBM010000084.1 GCA_017437285.1 Ruminococcus sp.
CATGGATCAGAATAACCCTCTTGCTGAACTTACTCATAAGAGAAGACTTTCAGCCCTCGGTCCCGGCGGTCTTTCAAGAGATCGTGCAGGATTTGAGGTTCGTGACGTTCACTACAGCCACTACGGCAGAATGTGTCCTATCGAAACTCCTGAAGGTCCTAACATCGGACTTATCTCATACCTTGCTACTTTTGCAAGAATTAACCAGTACGGCTTCATTGAAGCTCCTTACCGTAAGGTTGACAAGGAAACAGGCGTAGTTACAAAGGAAGTTGTCTACATGACAGCTGATATGGAAGATAACTTCGTAGTTGCACAGGCTAACGAACCTCTCACAGAGGACGGAAAGCTTGCTCGTCCAAGAGTTAACGCAAGATGCCGTGAGCAGATTCTCGAATGTGAACGTGAATTAGTTGACTATATGGACGTTTCACCTAAAATGGTTGTTTCCGTTGCTACATCAATGATTCCTTTCCTTGAAAACGATGACGCTAACCGTGCCCTCATGGGTTCAAACATGCAGCGTCAGGCTGTTCCGCTTCTCAAGACAGAGCGTCCTTTCGTTGGTACAGGTATGGAATACAAGGCAGCTGTTGACTCAGGTGTATGTATCGTTTCCGAATGTGACGGTACTGTAAGCTATGTTGATGCTGACAATGTACGTATTATCGGCGATGACGGTATGGAAAGAAAGTACGAGCTTATCAAGTTCAAGCGTTCCAACCAGGGTACCTGCGTTAACCAGCGTCCTATCGTTTCAGTTGGCGAAAAGGTTACAAAGGGACAGGTGCTTGTTGACGGTCCTGCAACTGCTGACGGTGAAATTTCACTTGGTAAGAATGCTCTCATCGGCTTTATGACTTGGGAAGGTTACAACTACGAGGACGCTGTTCTTCTTAATGAGCGTCTTGTTCGTGAGGACGTATTCACTTCCGTTCATATTGAAGAATACGAAATCGAGTGCCGTGATACAAAGCTCGGACCTGAGGAAATCACACGTGATATCCCCAACGTGGGCGATGACGCACTTGCTAACCTCGATGAAAACGGTATCATCAGAATCGGTTCTGAAGTTACATCCGGAGATATCCTCGTTGGTAAGGTAACTCCTAAGGGCGAAACTGAGCTTACAGCAGAAGAAAGACTTCTCCGTGCTATCTTCGGTGAAAAGGCTCGTGAAGTCCGTGATAATTCTCTTAAAGTTCCCCACGGTGAAGCAGGCGTTATTGTTGACGTTAAGGTGTTCACCCGTGATAACTGCGATGAACTCAGTGCAGGCGTAAATATGCGTGTAATCTGTTACATCGCACAGAAGCGTAAGATTACTGTCGGCGATAAAATGGCTGGACGTCACGGAAATAAGGGTGTTGTATCCCGTATTCTCCCTGAGGAAGATATGCCATTCCTCCCTGACGGTACTCCACTCGACATCGTTCTCAACCCTCTCGGCGTTCCTTCACGAATGAACATCGGACAGGTGCTTGAAGTTCACCTCGGTATGGCTTGTAAGGCTCTCGGCTGGCACATTATGACTCCTGTATTCGACGGTGCACACGAGGACGATATCAGAGCTTGTTTCAGAAAAGCAAATGAACAGAGCATAGAACATCATGACGATGAATTCGTGCTTAACACAATGGATAAGGTTATCAACCCCAAGGCACTTGAATTCAAGGAAGACTGTAAGTTTGACCTCTACGACGGACGTACAGGTGAAAAGTTCGACAACCGTGTAACTGTGGGCTATATGTACTACCTCAAGCTCCACCACCTTGTTGACGATAAGATTCACGCTCGTTCAGTTGGACCATATGCTCTCGTTACACAGCAGCCTCTGGGCGGTAAGGCTCAGTTCGGCGGTCAGCGTTTCGGAGAAATGGAAGTTTGGGCATTGGAGGCTTACGGTGCTGCATATACACTTCAGGAAATCCTGACAGTTAAATCTGACGATACTATCGGACGTGTAAACACATATGAGGCAATCGTTAAGGGACAGAATGTTCCTACTCCCGGTATTCCCGAATCCTTCAAGGTTCTTATCAAGGAAATGCAGTCACTTGGTCTTGATGTTAAGGTTCTTGACATTAATCAGGAAGAAATCGACCTCAAGCAGAGCTTCGATGACGATCCTATGCCTGTAAGAGGCGACTTCAACGATGAAGAAACCGAAGACCTCAACGCTCTCTCCGATGAAGAAGCAGGAGATGCAGGTTTCAGAGCAATCGACGGCGAGGACGATAATTTCGAGGAAACTGACAGAGAAGACGGCTTCAACTTCGATGATGAAGACGATTTCGGCGGATTCGGCAATGATGACGAGGACGGCGATTTTGGCGACTTCAGCATAGATGATGATTCATTCGACGATTAATGATTGATATATTCTGTTCGGCAGCTGATTATATCGGCTGTCGGGCAGCAATGTTTACCAAAAAATTGCAGGAGGTAGCAGTTTGGAATTTAATACTTTTGAATCGATTAAAATCGGTCTTGCCTCACCTGAACAGATCAGAAGCTGGTCATTCGGCGTGGTTGAAAGACCTGAAACTATAAATTACAGAACACAGAAGCCCGAAAAAGACGGTCTTTTCTGTGAAAGAATTTTCGGACCTACAAAGGACTGGGAATGTCACTGCGGTAAATTCAAGAAAATCCGCTTCAAGGGCAAGGTCTGTGACCGCTGCGGCGTTGAGGTTACACGTGCAAGAGTGCGTCGTGAGAGAATGGGACATATTGAGCTTGCTGCTCCTGTTTCCCATATCTGGTACTTCAAGGGTACTCCCTCCCGTATCGGACAGGTGCTTGAAGTTTCTCAGAAGCGTCTTGAAGAAGTTCTCTACTTCACAAAGTATATCGTAACAGATCCCGGAAATACAGAGCTTGTTAAAAAGCAGCTCCTTTCCGAAAAGGAATATCTCTCATATCTTGAAAAGTACGGCGACGATTTCAAGGCTGAAATGGGTGCAGAGGCTGTAAAGAAGCTCCTCAACGAGTATGACCCTGCACGTTATGACTTCCAGAAAAACCGCCTTATCGAGCTTGGCAAGATTTCTCTCGGACTCAACAAGCTTTCATGCTACAACAATCCTATGGAGTGTCAGTGTGACGAGTGTCAGAAGTTTGCTGAACTTGAAGATGTTGAGTGGAAGAATAACATTGAACTCTGTGCTGACGACCTCAAAGCTGAACTTGTAGGACTTCCCGCAGGTCAGAAAAAGGTTAAGCTTATCAAGAGATTACAGATTATCGAGTCATTCCGCCTTTCAGGAAATAAGCCTGAGTGGATGATTCTTGATGTTATCCCCGTAATTCCTCCCGATATCAGACCTATGATTATGCTTGACGGCGGACGTTACGCAACATCAGACCTCAATGACCTCTACAGACGTGTTATCAACAGAAATAACCGTCTTAAAAAGATGCTGGAACTTGACGCTCCTGACATCATTGTAAGAAACGAAAAGCGTATGCTTCAGGAAGCTGTTGACGCTCTTATCGACAACGGCAGACACGGCAGACCTGTTACAGGTCCAAGCAACCGTGCTTTGAAGTCACTTTCCGATATGCTTAAAGGTAAGCAGGGACGTTTCCGTCAGAACCTCCTCGGTAAGCGTGTTGACTATTCAGGACGTTCAGTTATCGTTGTAGGACCTGAGCTGAAAATGTATCAGTGCGGACTTCCTAAGGAAATGGCTCTTGAACTTTTCAAGCCTTTCGTATTAAAGCGTCTTGTTGACAAGAAGGCTATTGCTAATATCAAGTCAGCAAGAAAGCTTATTGACCGTGCAGATAATAAGGTATGGGATGCGCTTGAGGACGTTATCAAGGATCACCCTGTAATGCTCAACCGTGCCCCCACGCTTCACCGTCTTGGTATTCAGGCATTCGAGCCTATCCTCGTTGAGGGTAGAGCAATCAAGCTTCACCCCCTCGTATGTTCTGCGTTCAACGCTGACTTCGACGGTGACCAGATGGCTGTACATCTTCCCCTTTCCGCAGAAGCACAGGCAGAGGCTCGTTTCCTTATGCTTGCTGCAAACAACCTGCTGAAACCCTCAGATGGTAAGCCTGTTGCCGTTCCTTCACAGGATATGGTACTTGGTTCATACTATCTTACAATGGATAAGCCCGGCGAACCCGGTGAGGGTAAGGTATTCCGTGATGTAAACGAGGCTCTTATGGCTTACCATGAGCATGATGTTTCACTTCACGCTAATATCAAGGTTAAAATCACAAGAGATGTAGGCGACAAGAAGGTTTCAAAGATTATTGATGCTACAGTCGGCAGACTTATCTTCAATGAAAATATTCCTCAGAATCTTGGCTACGTTGACAGAACAAACTCCGACAAGCAGTTTGACCTTGAAGTTTCATTCCTCGTAGGCAAGAAGAAACTCTCCGATATTATCGAGAGATGTATCAAAATTCACGGTACAACAACAACTTCCGAGGTGCTTGACAGAATCAAGGCTCTCGGTTATAAATATTCAACACGTGCAGCTCTTACTGTTGCTGTCTGCGACGCTTCAATTCCACCTCAGAAGAAGGAAATCCTTGCTGAGGCTGACGCTGAAATCGAGCAGATTATTTCAGAGTACGAGTACGGTTATATCTCTGCTCAGGAGAAGTCCAAGAAAACAATTGCTCTCTGGACTGAAACAAACGACAGAGTTACAGCTGCTCTTAAAAAGAACTTCGACCCATACAATCCTATCTGGATGATGGCTGACTCAGGTGCCCGTGGTAGTATCTCACAGATTCGTCAGCTTGCAGGTATGCGTGGACTTATCGCTAATACATCGGGCGGCGTTATCGAAATTCCTATCCGTGCTAACTACCGAGAGGGTCTTAACATCCTCGAATACTTTATCGCATCCCGAGGTGCGAGAAAGGGACTTGCCGATACAGCGCTCCGTACTGCTGACTCAGGTTACCTTACACGTCGTCTTGTTGACGTTTCACAGGACGTTATCATTCGTGAGGAGGACTGCGGTACAACTGAGGGTATCGAAGTATTCGAAATCAAGAACGGAAACGAAGTTGTTGAGCCTTTTGCAGAGCGTCTTGTGGGAAGATTCCTTGCTGACGACCTCCGTGACGAGGCTGGCGAGCTTATCGTTTCCAGAAACAAGCTTATAAGCGACGCTGACGCTAAGAAGATTATCGAGGCAGGCGTTGAGAAAATCAAGATTCGTTCAGTTCTCCATTGTAAGGCAAAAACAGGTGTATGTGCTAAGTGCTATGGTGCAAACCTTGCATTCAACAACATCGTATCTGTCGGTGAGGCTGTTGGTGTTATCGCTGCTCAGTCTATCGGTGAGCCTGGTACACAGCTTACAATGAGAACATTCCATACCGGTGGTGTTGCTTCTGCCGATGCTGAAGATATCACACAGGGTCTTCCCCGTGTTGAGGAACTCTTTGAAAGCAGACGTCCTAAGGGTGCGGCTATCCTTTCAAGAATTTCAGGCAGAGTTCACATTGAGGAAGTTAAGACTACACGTAATATTATCGTTTCAAATGACGAAACAGGCGAGTCAGAGAATTATATGATTCCTTATAACTTCAAGATTCGTACAAATATTGAGGAAGGCAAGATTATTCCAAAGGGTACAAGACTTACTGAGGGTAATATCTATCCTGCTGATATTCTCAATATTCTCGGTACAATGGAAGTTCAGAACTACATTATCAATGAAGTTCAGAAGGTTTACCGTTTACAGGGTGTTGATATCAACGATAAGCACATTGAGGTTATTGTTCGTCAGATGCTCCGTAAGGTTAAGATTGAGGAGTCAGGTTCAAGCTATCTGCTTCCCGGTACACTTGTTGACTGCAAGGAAATCTCACAGATTAATGCAGAGCTTCAGGCACGTATCGAGGCAGGCGAGGAGGGTATCCAGCTTGTACAGTTCTCACCTGTTCTTCAGGGTATTACTAAGGCTTCATCAAACTCCGACAGCTTTATGTCTGCCGCTTCATTCCAGGAAACAACAAAGGCTCTTACAGATGCCGCTATCAGAGGAAAGAGCGACAAGCTTCTCGGACTTAAAGAAAACGTTATTATCGGTAAGCTTATTCCTGCCGGTACAGGTATGGACTGCTACAATCAGGTAAAGGTTGTAAGAACAGATGCTTCTACAGAGCAGCATAATGCACCTGCACCTGCACCTACTCCCGTAGCTGTAACACCTATTGGTTAATAATATCACACTAAGGCGGACTTTGTCCGCTTTAGTTTTACCCGTTTAAAAGGAGGTTATTATGAATCCAAAAATGATTTTATTTGACTATGGCGGAACTCTCATACAAGACCCTATTTATAAAATGGCTGAGGGAAATAGTGCGATTTTTCCCTATATTACGGAAAATCCCCATAACGTGACAAGGGAGCAGTTCAGCGATTTTGTAAAGCAGCTTTTTGATGAAATCAGACAGCTGAGAGGTGAACTCATTGAAATTCACGAGCATCATTTTCTACGCTATGTACTGGAATATTTCGGAATAAAGCTGTCAATTTCAATTGAAGAAGCGGAGTGGATTATTTCCACCACTTTAGGGGATAACATAATGACTCCCGATGCAGATAAAATGCTGAAATCGCTTACGGAAAAGGGCATAAAAACGGGAATTATCAGCAATTTATGCTGGTCGGGAAACGCTCTTGAACGAGTTATGGCGGAGCTTTTCCCCGAACATAAATTTGAGTTTATTATGACTTCAAGCGAATATATTTTCCGCAAACCCGACAGGCATCTTTTTGATTTGGCAGTACGCAAATCGGGCTTCAAGGCGGAGGAAATCTGGTATTGCGGCAATTTTATTGATGTTGATGTTATCGGTGCGAATAATGCAGGACTTTTTCCTGTGCTGTACGATAACAGCGATATTTACGACAGATTTCATAAGCTCAACGACATAAGCAAAATTGACTTCCCATTCCACCACATAGGCGGTTGGGGAGAACTGATAAAACTTCTTGAAAAATAAAAATTCCCCCGCAAAAGCAGGGGAGAAAGGTGCAATTATGGAATACACATACAAAACTAAAATGGTATGCTCAAAGGAAATCAAGTTTGACATTGAGGGCGACGTTATCACAAATGTCCGTTTCCTCGGCGGCTGCAACGGCAACCTCAAGGCTATCTCAAAGCTTGTGGACGGCTACACCGTAGAGCAGATTGAGTCTAAACTCCGTGGAAATACCTGCGGAATGCGTCCTACTTCCTGTGCTGATCAGCTTAGCATAGCTGTCAGAGAGGCATACGAGGCTACGAAATAGAATTAGTGCTACGAAATAGCATCGGGATCGGAGAAAATCGACTGGTCACGGTCACCTGCCATAAACTGAATGGCTTTGCAATGGTTCTGAACCACATTTACAGGCAAATCGCCGCCGAATTCACCGTCAAGAGTCCATGAAATCTGCTCATCATTGAGGGCAGTAAAGGTTATTTTGTCGGTGCGGAAAGATCTGATATACTCCTTGTCAATCTCTACGGAGATGTTCAGCAAGGAGTGTACTATTTTCTGCAACTGTACAATATTTGCAGGCTTTTTAATCAGCGTAACCTCAAAAAGTCCGTCATCAAGGACAAAATCGTTCATTGAAAGAAGTCCTGCAATTGAACCTGAATTTGTCACCATACCGAAAATAAAATCGTCCTCCAGCACATTTCCGTCGTATTCGATACGCATAAGCTTTGAATGAAGATTTGTAAGCTGAGTTAGTCCGTTGAGAATATATGAAGCGTGACCGAGGACGTTTTTCACCTGCTGTGAGGTTTCATATGTGACATTGGTGAACGCTCCGAAAGCGGCTATATAGGTGAAATATCGGTTATTGAAGCTGCCGATGTCAATTTCCTTTGGAGTGCCGTTGGTAATCCACTTCACAGCGTCCATGGTGTTTTTTGGAATTCCTAAAGTTCTTGCGAAATCGTTAGTCGAGCCTGCGGGGATATAACCCACGGGAGGCTTATTTTCGCTTGCCATAATTCCGTGTAGGCATTGACTTAACGTGCCGTCACCTCCTGCACATACGATAAGGTCATAGCCTGCGGAACAGGCGTATTTTGCCTTTTCACGAGCGTCCTTGCCGTTTTGTGTTATGTGGATTGTGACTTCATAGCCTGATTTTGTGAATTGGTCTAATATATCGCCCAGCATTGAGCCTATAGTGGCTTTTCCTGCCACAAGATTTACAATAAAGTAAAGTCGTTTCATTATGATGCTCCCGATTATTAATTTTACCAAAACAAAGTGGTAACGCATTACAATTGTACTATTTATTATATTATATCCGTATTTTCGGGATTTTGCAATAGAAATATATAATTAAAAAATAAATTTTTTAAAAACCCTTGACAAACCCGAAAAAGTGTGTTATAATATAAAAGCTGAATGAGTACAGCACAAAAATAAATCGAAACTGGGGTGTCGCCAAGCGGTAAGGCAACGGACTCTGACTCCGTCATTCGAGGGTTCAAATCCTTCCACCCCAACCATCTATATGTGACGAAAAAGATCACATGCCAAAAAAGTCCGATTTTTCGGACTTTTTTGCGTATATGGACACTAAAATTTCATTCGCAAAACCGTGGATCACCTAAGGCCTTTTTCGAGTGTTTTTGGGACTTGAACGGGCGTTTTTTGATTTTCAAGAGAATTGAGAGCAGATTTGGAGAGAAAATTCCGAAGTCTGCTCTTTTTTATTGCAAAAAACTTTCACAAAGTTTCTGACGGTTTCTTGTTGGTTATGCCGAACCCGTTGAGAGTCACTACTCTCGATTGGTTCGGCATTTTTATTTCCCCGATACTATTAATAAGGAAAGCGAGATGATGCCTATGAAGAAAATTACATTTAACGCTCCACTTAATCACAAGGCTTACAGCTACGAGCCGATGCAGATTGAAGTGGAGAAAGTCATTCCCCTCTACGGTAAGAGGTTCGAACAGATGAGAGATCATCCCCTGGATGACTGCCCCGAAATCATCGAGAACAGAGATCTGATGTATATGAAGGGCAACACAGCACACTGTATCCTCTTCCTTGATGCCAACGGCAGCGATGGAATCCTTGTGGAAGCCGAGGGTGCTGACTACGCTCGGAAGTCGGAATTCATCTCCAACGCAAGAGCAATCATTGAACAGAGCGAATTTACCTACGGAGAACGTCAGCTCCACGCAGAGCTGAAAGCTATAGCTGACCGAATCGCAGAGCTTGCCCATGCAGGTCAGAAGCACTTTATCTTTGAAGAAATGCTTGGCGACGGCAATATGAAAGCCATGATGATTCAGGCTGTGGGTGAAATGCTCGACAGACGAGATGACCTTGCAGAAGTTCAAGAGAATGTCCTCGGAATTGCAGGTCAGGCAGATTTCACGGTAACTGCAAAGCCCACACAGGAAATGAAGCTCTATTGTCCCCTTGAGATTCAGGCTGAACCACAGATCTATGAAACGGATTGGGATGCACCATATGAAGATGACCTTGAGGTTATCCCATCAAGCCGTGCTTGTGGGTGTGAAGATGAAATCAATACTGCAATTCAGAAATACTCCGAGCCGAATGAAAAGTATCGTGGTCTGATGATTTATTACGATGAGGATTCCCCCATCAATGAAAAAATCATCTCCGCATTCCCCTCCGTTGAGGTCAGAAACGGAGAGCTTGTGGGAGTCCTCACCTGCCAGATTACAGAACCGCTTACTGACAGCGAAATGGCTGAATTTCAGAATTGGTGGACTGGACAAGCAGCAGATGGGTACGGAGAGTCAATAGAACAGAAAGAAATCAAGACCGACGCATTCGGTACGATTTACGTCAGCTTCTGGAACTCCTCCGACAGCTGGCAGATTGAAGTTGAGATGATGGATGAAACCAATGATATCGAGGAAGAAGAAAGCCTTGATATGGGCGGTATTTCTATGTGAAAGGATGATGTGAATGAATAAAACGCCAAGTAAAATGCAGATTGAGATGCTCCGTGAGTGCTATCCCAAGGGAATGAGGATACAGCTTGACCGTATGTATAACGATCCGTACCCCATTCCGCCCGGCACGAAGGGAACCGTTGTAGGCATCGACGATTACGGTCATTTGATGATGAAATGGGACAACGGCAGAACGCCGTCGCTCGTGTGGGACAAGGACAGTTTCCACAAGATCGGTATGGAGAATGTGCCTGCTGCAGAGCGTTATCCTCATCTTGTAGGCTATGCCATTGACGGCAACAAGAGACTCCGCAGCATTGAGGCGGTTGCGGAGTTTATCTGCACCCATGGTCAGTACGGCGATGTGCAGATCAAGAATGACGATGGTTTCGAGCTAATCTCCACCAACGGCGTGATGATTGAGAAGATTGCCGATGAGGAATACGGCGAGGAACTCATGAAAATCTACCTGCAGCTGCAGGAACAGTCTGATGATGAGGACATGGACGAAACCGAAGATGTGGATATGACGATGTAAGACGATTGAGGTTGCAGGTTTCTTTTTGAGATCTGTAACCTCATTTCTATTGAAAATGGTTGTGGGATGTGGTATAATATAGGAGGTTGGACAGACCGAAAAATAAGAATTTTACAGCGTGATGAAATTATAAATTCAAGACATTTGGGGACTTGACTTTTTATAATGATTATGCTATAATTTATACTGTTAGCTCGGAGGGCAAAACATTTTGATGTGATGCTGGATAAGGCTACAGACCTTGAGGGGTCTGTTTGCTTTATCCAGCTTTTTTGTTTTTAAGGAGGAAATGTATGAATATTATTACGGTCAGCAGAGAATTTGGAAGCGGTGGCAGAGAGCTTGGCAAGCGTCTTGCAGATGCTTTGGGATATGCCTACTATGACAAGGAAATCCTGAGTGTGGTTTCCGGTAACCTCAAATTGGATGAAACCTATGTAAGCAGGAAGTTGGACGCAGCTACATTGCACTCAATACCGCTTACTTACGGTCGTACAATCGGCAGAACAAGGCTGTCAATGGAAACCGCTCAAATCATGGCAGAGCAGCACAAAGTAATTCGGGAAATTGCAAGGAAAGGCGAAAACTTTGTAATTGTCGGTCGAAACGCAGATGTAGTCCTGAAAGATTACCATCCCGCTAATCTGTTTGTTTATGCTGATATGGATGCGAAAATCCGCAGAAGTATGAGTCGCAAGGAAAATGATATTTCCAGCGAGAAGGAAATGGCAAAACTGATTGCCCAGATCGATAAAGGCAGAAAAAAGAGCCGTGAGCTGCTGACAAATCTGGCATGGGGCGAAAAGGCAAACTATCATCTTTGTATCAACACCTCCGATGTTGAAATCAAGAAAATAGTTGCGCCAGTCGCAGAGCTTGTGAAAACATTCATTGGAGGTATGGAATAATGGAGATTCAGTTATCCGATCATTTCGACTATAAGCGATTGCTTCGCTTTGTGTTCCCGTCCATTATTATGATGATCTTCACATCCATTTATGGTGTGGTGGACGGATTCTTTGTATCGAACTTTGTAGGCAAGACGCCTTTTGCTGCAGTCAATCTGATTATGCCGTTCACACAGATCCTCGGGGCATTAGGCTTTATGCTCGGTGCTGGCGGATGCGCCCTGATCGCCAAGACCTTGGGAGAAAAGAACGAGAAAAAAGCAAATGAGATTTTCTCTTTTCTGGTTTATATTGGTGCCGTATTAGGTGTGTTATTTGCCGTTTTCGGCATTGCCTTCATTAAGCCGATTGCTGCAATGCTTGGCGCAGAAGGTGAATTGATTGATTTGTGTGCTCTCTATGGAAGAATCATTCTGGTCGTACTGCCGTTCTTTATGCTTCAGAATATGTTCCAGAGCTTTTTGATCGTTGCAGAAAAGCCGAATTTGGGGCTTGCAATTACGGTAATTGCGGGCGCAACCAACATGGTGCTTGACGCATTGTTTATGATCGTTTTCAAATGGGGTGTTGCCGGTGCAGCGTTAGCAACCGCTGCAAGTCAGTTTATTGGAGGATTTATCCCCGTTGTTTATTTCGCAAGAAAAAACAGCAGTACCTTGAAACTTGTAAAAGCCCGCTTTGATGGCAGGGCATTGTTCCAGGCAAGCACCAACGGTTCTTCTGAATTTGTCAGCAATATTTCCATGTCCATCGTGGCTGTCCTTTACAATTTCCAGTTGATGAAGTACGCAGGAGAAAATGGTGTTGCAGCATACGGTGTTATTATGTATATAACCTTTATTTTCATTGCCATTCTTTTGGGATATTCCATCGGTGTTGCACCGATTATCGGATACAATCAGGGTGCTGAAAACCACATAGAACTTCAAAATGTCTTTAAGAAAAGCATGGTTTTTAATACCGTGGCAGGAATTGCGTTGACCACCGTTGCGGTTGTTCTGGCGGCTCCGCTGTCCAAAATTTTTGTGGGCTACGATGCAGAACTTCTTGAAATGACAACGCACGCTTTCAAGCTGTATGCAATTTCTTTCCTCTTTACAGGATTCGGTATCTTCGGTTCTTCTTTGTTTACTGCTTTGAATAACGGATTGGTTTCCGCTATTATTTCATTCCTGAGAACGCTGGTGTTCCAAGTAGTTACAATACTGATTTTGCCGGCCATCTGGGGTATTGAAGGCGTATGGTATTCCATCATCGTTGCGGAATTTTTAGGAGCTGCGGTGGCAATCGTGTATATCCTAAAATACAAGAAGAAATATCGCTATTAAGGAAGAGTAAAATTTCAGTTTGACGGAGTGTCAAATTCCAATTTATCGAACTGAATATTACTACATAGCCGTTTGTGACTAACAATCACAGACGGCTTTTCTTATACCTAAAACAAGAAAGGAGTGGTCAGATGATCCGAGTATTCGACGCTTTTTCGGGCATCGGAGGTTTCCGCAGTGCCTTTGAAAGAGTCGGAGGTTTCAAAACGGTAGGCTGGTGTGAGATTGACCGATTCGCACAGAAGTCCTACCGAGCGCTTTTCGACACAGGAGGTGAACAATTTTATGAGAATATCAGAGATATTGACACAGCAGGACTTGCAGACTTTGATCTCCTCGTTGGAGGATTTCCTTGTCAGCCATTCTCAGTCGCAGGAAAAAGGCTTGGCACAGCCGATGAACGGGGCGATTTGTTCTTTGAGCTTGCCCGAATCCTTGAAGCCAAGCGGCCTCGCTATTTTATCTTTGAAAACGTACCCGGACTGCTGGGTATTGAAAAAGGGCAGACTTTCAAAGTCATCCTTGAAACGCTTTCAGAGTTGGGGTATTGCGTGGAATGGCTTGTGCATGACAGCGCCGGCTTTGGCGTCCCGCAGTCGAGAAAACGAGTGTGCCTTGCAGGATGTCTTGGAGTCGAGTTGTTCAACGTCATAAATGACGTGAAAAATACTGGCTTTCGGAAACTGCGACGAGGAAAATAGCCGGAAAGTTAAACAGCTGATCGGCGGTTCACAGGGGCAGCGTGTGTATGATCCCGATGGATTTGCAGTCACACAGTGCAGCGGTTCAGGCGGTATGGGGGGAAAGACGGGTTTGTATCTGATTGATATGAA
>JAFSBM010000085.1 GCA_017437285.1 Ruminococcus sp.
CAGTCAAGGGCACACGTATAGACTCGCAGGACACCTGTCCATGCTGATTGAATCCAGTATAGCAGCGTTCAGCCTGTTGTTTCAGTTGGCTCGCAGGACACCTGTCCATGCTGATTGAATCTAGTTCAGGTTGTTCGGGAATAAGTGTATGTCCTCTCGCAGGACACCTGTCCATGCTGATTGAATCAGCGAAAAGTACAAATGTCACGGATATACACGGATTTAATGTGTATAGTTTATACCTTACCGAGTGTATCTGGTGCTGAATAAATTCAGACTTACCCATACTTTCTCGATTTATGGACGCCGAGCCGCCCAAAAGAAAGTGTGAATAATTATTTAAAATTATGTTTACTCCGTATTCGCACTTGAATTGTACATTTCTTCTATTAACTTATCAATATCCTTTATACTGATATTCTGACTTGCATTATAATCAGCATTAGCCTTAAAACCGCACTTTAAGCAAACAAAAGAAGCTTGTTTGTTTCTGTTTTCCTTGTCGATATATCCGCATTTACTGCAACGCTGACTTGTGTATTTGGGCTTAATATAGACAATATCTATTCCCACTTCTTTTGCTTTGTATTTGATTTTTGTCTGCAAATCGTAATAAGACCAGTTTTTTAAGAAGCGGTCAGCTTCGTTTGTAATGCCTGTTAAATCTTCCATTTGAATAACACCGCAATTGTTTTTTATTGCATATTGTATCAATGCGTGGCTGTATTTATGATTTGCAGTATCACGGAACTTTGCAATTTTATCTTCTATTTTGTAAACAGGCTTGTTTCTTGCGGAAATGCCGTGACCAATTCTACCGTCGCCGCAGTTTTTTCCTTGCCGAAGCATAGATTTTTTTCGTGCTTCAACTGTTTTTCGGAATTTTTCAATTTCACCGCCGTCAATTGTAAATCTGTTCCATTCTCCATAAACAGAAGCACAAATGGGATAATGAATTCCGAGGTCTACACCAAGTATTCTGTTTTTATCAAGAACATATTCTGATTTATTATCAAAAGCATATACAAGATTCAGAACCCACATTTTCTTTTTCTTGTCATATATAAGCTTGCTTGCTGCAACATCATATATTTTATCAATGCAGCGTTCAAGAATTGTACGGGTTGAATTATCTTTTACAATGATTTTGAAATTAAACTCGCTGTTTGCAAAATTATATTTTTTAATTGCAGGACGGTTTAAGAGTTTCAAACGAACATAAAATTCATTGTTGGTGTGTTCGATTAGTATGCACTTATTATGTATATCCAACGGCTGATATGCCTTATAATTGATAATTGATTTTTCGCCTTTCAAAAAATCGGATTTTGAATTTTTAAATTCTGAACATACATTTCCTGTTGTTGTCGAGCAATTTCCTGAATACAAATCGTTTCCTTTCTTAAATTTGTCATTTACAAATCCTTTTAAAGTAAATGATAGTATTTCTTTTTCATTTGGGTATTCGTGGTTGATTTTATAATAATCACTTGAAAAATTACTATATTCCCAACAATATTGAATTGTTTTGTTTTTTATTTCTCTCGTTTGCCTTTGAAGTTCCCATAAAATTTTGTAAACTTCTCCGTGTTCAATTTTGTTTCCGTCTTTATCAGTCTGTTCACAAATTAAAGATAATTTTACGACTTTATTCATCAAATCACCTCATTTACATTATATAATATTTTCCTTACAATGTCAATAGCTTTTGTTAATTTGTGCTTATTAATTATTTAGTTTCAAGGAGGATAACTAATGATTTTCTATATTAAATATTGACAAAACCATAATAAAGGAGTATAATAATTGTAATAATTCAGTTTACTGAAAATATTCGGAGGATTATATGGATATTATAATAGTAGGCGGCGGAAAAGTCGGCAGCTCACTTGCACAGATATTATGCGATGAGCATAATATTACCGTCATAGACCTTGACGAAAACCGCATACAGACTATCATAAATGAATCGGAAGTTAAAGGAATCGTTGGAAACTGCCTGCAAACCGCAGTTTTAGATGAAGCGGACGTGGATAAGTGCAATATTTTCATTGCCCTTACTGACTCCGACGAGGTGAATATTCTCTCCTGCCTTATCGCAAAGAAGATGAATGCCCGTCATTGTGTGGCAAGAGTTCGCAATCCCGAATTTGACAAACAGCTTGTATTTATGCGTGAGGAACTGGGAATCAGTATGATGATAAACCCCGACTTCATCGCTGCCAATGAAATTGCCAAGGTTATCCGTTACCCTGACGCAATCAACATTGAAACCTTTGCAAAGGGTAAGGTTGACCTTACGGAAATCCGCATTACAAAGGGAAGTATTCTCGAAAATATCGCCCTTTCACAGCTTACAAAGCGGCTTGGACTTGATATTCTCATCTGTGCCGTTCAGCGAGGCGAAGAGCTGATAATCCCCAACGGTAATTTTGTTCTTCATTCGGGGGATAAAATTCACGTGACGGCTTCCCACAGCAATATGATAAAATTCTTTAAGAGTATCAGTTCCGCATACCGTGAAAAGCGTGTAAAATCCGCTGTTCTCATTGGCGGAGGCAGAACAGGTTATCACCTTGCACAGCATCTCCGTGAAACGGGCGTTAAGGTGAAGATTATTGAAGTTGACGAAAAACGCTGTCTTGAATTAAGCGAAAGACTTGATAAGGTTAACATTATCTGCGGTGACGGTACAAATCCCGATATTATTCGTGAGGAGCGTGTTTATGACGCTGATGCCGTTGTATCCCTTACAGGAATTGACGAGGAAAATATCCTTATGTCACTCCTTGCCAAGAATAACGGCGTTGAAAAGGTTGTTACAAAGGTAAACCGTATGAACCTTATGCAGCTTTCTGAAACTCTCAACCTTGACAGCATTATTTCAACAAAGTCAAATACAGTAAATCAGATTCTCCAGTATGTCCGTGCAAAGCAGAATTCAACAGGCAACAATGTCACAACCCTCTACCGCCTTGTCAACGACAGGCTGGAGGCTATTGAGTTTGTATGCCGTGAGAGTAAAAGCTACGTGGGAGTTCCCCTTAAAGAGCTTAAACTCCGTAAAGGAATTCTTATAGCAAGCATTGCAAGAGGAAATCAGCTAATCATTCCTCGTGGTGATGACTGCATTATGGTAAATGACAGCGTTGTTGTTGTTACCACAAACAGCGGATTTGAAGACCTCAAAGAGATTTTTGACTAAGCGAGGGCAGAGAATTCTATGAATTACAGAATGATAATTTATATAATGGGGCAGATTTTGCGGATTGTCGGTCTGTGTATGCTGCTTCCCATTTTAGTGGGATTTTACTATGGCGAAAGTCACGTTATTTCAACTTTCGGAATTCCTGCGCTTATTACCCTTGCAATGTCCTTTGCCTTTACGGTGAAAAAGCCGAAAAATCGCTCCGTTTACTCTATGGAGGGATTTATCAGCGTAGCCGCCTCGTGGATTGGTATGTCGGCAATCGGTGCGCTGCCTTTCGTAATATCGGGAGAAATTCCCCATTACGTTGATGCGTTGTTTGAAACGGTTTCGGGATTTACTACCACGGGTTCAACCATTATGACCGATGTGGAAAGTATGTCACGCTCCTGTATGTTCTGGCGAGCCTTTACCCATTGGCTGGGCGGTATGGGAGTTCTGATGTTTGTGCTGGCGGTTATGAACAGCAACGATGTCCGAACAATGCACATGATGAGGGCGGAATGTGCAGGCCCTAACGTAGGGCGGCTTGTTTCAAAGTCAAGCTTTTCCGCACGTATCCTCTATATTATATATATAGCCCTTACAGCTCTGGAAATCCTCGTTCTCGTTATCCTGAAAATGCCTTTGTATGACGCTGTTATCCACGCATTTTCATCGGCGGGAACAGGCGGATTTTCTCTTTGGAATGACAGTATAGCCCACTATAACAGCCCTGCCATTGAAATTGCGGTTGCGATATTCATTCTCCTTTTCGGTGTGAATTTCAATTTGTACTACTTCTTGGCATTGAAGAAATTTTCACTTGTATTCAAGAATGAGGAACTTCGCACATATCTGGGAATTATCGCTGCTGCTACAATTGTAATCGGTGTAAGTATTCTCGGAAATTACGACTCCGCAGGGGAGGCATTCAGAAAGTCATTCTTTATGGTAAGTTCCACCATTACTTCCACGGGATTTGCTACGGCAGATACGGGAGAATGGGGCAATTTTCCGCAGACGCTTATGCTTCTGCTGATGTTTGTGGGTGCTTGTGCAGGTTCAACAGGCGGCGGTATGAAGGTTTCACGAATACTTATTATAGTTAAGACGGGTATCCGTGAGCTGAAATATATCGTAAGTCCCCGTGCGGTAGCTACGGTAAAGCTTGACGGAAAGCCTGTTGAAAAGGACGTTATCCGTGGAGCGAGCAATTATTTCATACTTTTTATGATAATTTACGCATTTTCTGTGCTTATGCTTTCTTTTGATACTTTTGCAATTGAGGAAAATATTTCAGCAGTTACAACTTGTATGAACAATATCGGTTTCGGTGTCGGAAAGCTTGATACATCGGGAAATTTCAGCGATTTCAGCGCATTTTCAAAGCTTGTGCTTTGCTTTGATATGCTTATCGGACGACTTGAAATCTATCCTCTTATACTTCTTTTCGGTATAAAGAGAAAATATTGATTTTAAAAAGCTATTAGCCTTTAGCCATTAGCCTTTAGCCGTTAGCCTTTAGCTATTAGCTATTAGCCATTAGCCTTTAGCTATTAGCCATTAGCCTTTAGCCATTAGCTTTTGGACGGTGGATTAATGCCGAATTAATAATTAAGAATTAAGAATTTATGGACGGTGGAAATTTTTCTGCCGTCTTTTCTTTAATCAAACGGGTTTTTAGAGATGCCCAAATAAAAAAAGGACGTTTTGCAGTACGTCCTTTTTTTATGCAATATCCCACAGAGAGGATGCGGGGTATTTCTGTATTATCTTCATAGTCCCCCTTGACTAATAATACCATTTACATTGTCACAACAAAGCAGATACTTCTGCCCTCCTGATTTTCAACCTGAACCTTGAACTTGTGCTTGTCAATAATCGACTTCGCAATTGCAAGTCCAAGACCATAGCCTCCTGTTGAACGGGCTCTTGAACTGTCACTTCTGTAAAATCTTTCAAAGAGCTTGTCAACATCTTCTTCGGGAACTCCGCTGCCTGTGTTGTAAACTGCAAGAATTGCCTTGTTATCATCTGTAATAAGGGATACACGGACTGTTCCGTTATCCTTTGAATATTTCAGTGCATTGTCAATGAATATTCCAGCCATTTGCTTTATGTGCTGTTCACTTCCGTTTATGCGGATTCCCTCCTCAATATTGAGAACGAAATTTTTTCCGCTTTCAAATGCCTGACATTCAAAGGGCAGTGCCGCATTTGTAATTGCTCGGCTAAGGTCAAAATCAGCCGTTACAAAATCACGTCTGTTGTTCTCAAGCCGTGACAGACTGAGCAAATCATTTACAAGGATATTCATTCTGTCAGCCTGGTCCTGTATGTAGTTGAGCCACTTGTTATTGCCGATTTCGCCCTCCAGTACATCTGCATTTGCAGAGATTACCGTAAGGGGAGTTTTCAGCTCGTGGCTTGCGTCTGAGATGAACTGTTTCTGACTTTCAAAAGCCTCTTTCAGCGGTTTTACGATTATTCCGCTGAGGAAATACGCTGCAAGAGAAATCAGTAATATGCTGATTATTCCAACGATTACAGATGTTCTTTTCAGCTTGTTCATCATATTGATTTCAGCTGTTCTGTCGGTAAGAACAATCAGCGTGCCGTTGGGTTTCTTTTCAGCACAATAGCTTAGACTTCCTGTCATTCCCAGCGGCTGATTTTCCGCAGAAATTTCGTCTATGTACTGCTGTGCCATTTCCTGTGTAAGTGCGTCATTATTGGCAGATGCGGTATATTTTCCGTATGTATCAGCCATAATAACAAAGAACTCAATTGAGCCGAGAGATTTCGGCATTGGCTCATTTTTTTCAGGCGGAGTTGGAAATTCACTTGGCGGAGCAGGTTTTTTATCCGTGCTTTCCGTTGTTTTATCCGTCACCGTCAGAATTGTATAGCCCTCAAGAACAGGGATAAAAGCTGTATTTGCAACAGGCTTCATACCGCCCTCTTGATGTTTTCCGTCCTGATGTCCCTGATCGGGCTTCTGATTTTCACCGCCGCCCTGCTGATTATCCCAGCCGTTTTCGGGATTCCACGGATTCCAGGGGTTCCACGGGTTCCAAGGATTCCATGGGTCCCAGGGATTTACCCAGGGATTTTCCCATGGGTTCTGTGTAGGTGCCTCAGTTGACGGAGGCTGTGTTTCCTGCACAGGGGGATCAGTGGGGGGAGCTGTCTGCACAGCTTCCGTAGGCTGAGTTTTAGGCGGTTGAGTCTGAGTTGTTTCAGGCGGTGGGGTTGTTGCAGCCGCTTCTGTTTGGATTACAGGCGGATTTGTTTGAATAACCGTCGGACTTGTCTGCTTTGGCAGAGTGGCAGATGAAGAAGTTGTCGTAGGAACTGTAGTTTCTGTAGTCTTTTTTGTAGCCGCAGGCTTGCTCTCCTTTTTCGGCGGTTCAGAAGGTTTATCGGGATTTGTAAAGGTGAAAGATTTCGTTTTTGCGTCGAAATCAACACTTTGTGCAACCTGATGAAGAACTACATTTGTCTGCCTGTCCATAATCAGGTTCATTATAATATTAATAGAAAAGATAACGCCTATGAATATTGTTATGAGGATACCTATAATAATTGCGAAGAATTTCAATTGAACTTTTCTGAACAAGAAAATCTCCTCCTCTATTCGATGAAATAGCCTATACCTCTGGCTGTTTTTATCTGCACATCAGCGGAAATAGAGGAAATCTTCTTACGCAGGAATGATATGTATACTTCAATATTGTTGTATTCCACATCGCTTTCGCTGCCCCAGATTTTCTCGATAATGCGTTCTTTAGGCAGTATCTGTCCGGGATTTGCGATGAGCATTTCCATTACATTGTATTCCTTTAAGCTGAGTTTTACGTCATTTCCGCCGCAGCTGATAGAACAGGTGTTTTTATTGAGGCAAAGACCGTTGAATTCAAGGCGGCTTTCATCAACGATTTCACCTTTTCGTCTTGTAACGGCACGTACTCTTGCCAAAAGCTCCCCTGTGACAAAGGGCTTGGTGAGATAATCGTCAGCACCGCAGTCAAGACCGTTGATTTTATCGCTGATTTCACTTCTTGCTGTAAGAAGAAGAACGGGAGTGCTGATTTTTTCGTTGCGTAAATTCCGCAGAACATCAATGCCGTTCATTCCCGGCAACATTATATCAAGGATTATGCAGTCGTAAATACCTGTCATAGCGTTATCAAGTCCGTCAATTCCGTTGTAGCAGACATCAGCGGAGTACATATTTCTTTTCAGCAGCTCGCACAAAGCGTCAGCCAGCTGAACTTCATCTTCAATAACAAGGATTTTCATATAAACACCTCCGGATATATGTTCCGAAATAATTATGTATCCGCAGGTTATATATTTATACAACCACGGCTATATATATTATAACATATTTTCTTTAAATAATCTTAAAAAATAACAAAGTTAAAAAAATTAAAGTATAGAATTTTTGCTATGATTTTTGTGCATAATTACAAAAATATAATAAAAATATAAACTTTCATTGACTAAGTTGGTTATTTGTGATAAAATTATATTAATTGGACAGTTAGAATATAATTTATAAGACTGTCATCGGGTATTACTTTATTAAAAGGAGAGTTGGTTATGCTGTCACTACAGGAACGAGAACACAGAAAAAGTACATTTGCAAAAAAGACTGCTGAAAATATGAATAAATACACAGAATTATACAATAAATTCAGTCAGTCGGGATATTCAAAGGCATTGGCTGAGGATTATGCCGATTATTTTGTGTTAGATGTAAAAAAACCGGCAGCAGGGGATATTCTTCAGGCTGTCCGTCTTTATGATAAAGTGCGTGATTACAAGACAGCTGCGTATTTCCTTTCAAAGCTGGAAGAAATGGCGAAAAAGCTTAACAACGAAGAAAAATTCCTTTATTGCGTGGAGAGCCTTGCCAATAAGAGTAAAATCGGAAACTGGCGTGATGCAGAGGATTTCCGCACGGAAAATATCAATTTTATGCAGATTTATTCCGAAAAGGTGGATATAAAGCTGAAAGCGGATATGTATATGGCTCTTGCCTATGCGGATTGTGCTGCAAAGCACTATAATTCGGCAGTAAGACTTCTCACGGGTTTCGGCTATAAGCCGCAGGGAAAAAATGATGTTAAACTCCTTGAAATCCTCATTGCAGGTATTTATATATGTGCAAAATCAGGCGATGAGGCAAATATTGAAAATGCGGTGAATAGTGCCTGTGCAGCAATGGCTCTGTTTAAAAAGTATGAGTTCCCATGGTCGGAGGAGTACTACAAGAGCAAGATTATGGACGCATCACAGGGGCTTGCGTAAAGTTAATTCGTAATTATTTTGTAAGCCTTTAGCCATTAGCTTTTTGAAACGGCAGGTTAATGCAGAATTAAGAATTATGGGCGGTAGTCTTTACGATTACCGTCTTTTTTTATGTGTGCTGATAAAAGCCTTTAGCCGTTAGCTATTAGCTATTAGCCATTGGGGGCGGTAGATATATTTTGTATTATCTTGTAACACCTAAAATTATATATAAAAGCAAATGGTAGAGGACTTAAATGAAACTCATTTGAAACGACTAATTGACACGAATGAAAAGACTTGAAATTTTCTTATACAAAAAATCCCCCTCATCAAAAGTCAGCAAAGGGAGGGAAAAAGGGGAAAGGGAAAGGAGAGCCCAGAGAGGAAAACCGTAGAGGAAAAAGGGAGGGAAATGTTGACTTTTGTGCCAGTTTTCTTTTTCCCTCCCTTTTGCCCCGTAGGTGTTCCTCTCTGGTGAGAAATTGCCCTTTCGTATTTATCATATATA
>JAFSBM010000086.1 GCA_017437285.1 Ruminococcus sp.
AACAAAATTAAAAAGTGGATTTCAGAGCATAAGAGCGAGCCGACATTCAAGCACGTTACCCTCATTTTCGTGCTTATCCTTATTGCAATCGCAGTACAGATTTTCAACAATTTCCGTGACAGCTGGGACGAAAAGCCTGTTACAACAGAAACGGTTGTTGAGGAAACCGAGGACGAAAAAAATACTGTTGCCGAGATTATCGACAACAGTAAGGGACATATCATTATGCTTTGTATAACGGGCACGGCACTTGCCGTTGTTCAGTACAAGAAAAAACACAAGATTAAGGAAAGCAGGTAAATATGTATGAAACTTATCATAAGTGAAAAGCCGTCAACGGCTAAAATCATAGCTCACGCAGTAGGGGCGAGAGAAAAGATTTACGGTGAAGGCAAGGAGTTCTGCTATAAAGGCAACGGTTTTTATGTTGTAAATGCAAGGGGACATCTTTACGGCGTAGGAATGCCGCAGGATTACGGTTACAGCAAGTCATACAAAATGGACGAGCTGCCTATGTTCCCCGAATTTGAGCTTTACCCCGCAGGAGAGGATACCGAAAATCTGCGTAATCTCATTACACACCTTATCAACCTCCCCGAAGTTGATGAGCTTATATGTGCAACGGACGCAGGGCGTGAGGGTGAGCTTATCTTCCGTCACATCTACAATGCAAATAACTGCACAAAGCCTGTAAAAAGACTTTGGACTAACTCTATGACCGATGAAGCCATTACAAAATGTATGGCAAATCTTCCTCCTGACAGCGATTTTGACGGCGAATACAAGGCGGCACTTGCAAGAGAGCAGTCGGATTGGATAATCGGAATGAATTTATCCCGTCTTTACGGTCTGAAGGATAATTACACACATCGTATCGGACGTGTGAAAACTCCCGTGCTGTCAATAATCGTTGACCGTGACAATGAAATTTCAGCGTTCAGCAAAAATACCACATACCGCCTTGAAATGCCAAACGGAGCTGTTTCCGAAACAGAGTATTCCACAAAGGATGAAGCGGAATATGCAAGGGTGAAATGCACAGGCAAGAGTGTGAATGTTCTTTCTGCCGTAGCAGAGGAAAAGCACACAAACAGACCGCTTCTCCATAGTCTGACTACCCTCCAGCAGGAAGCTAACAGGGTGTACGGATTTACTGCCAAGCAGACACTTGAAGCTGCACAGAATTTGTACGAACAGAAGCTTATAACTTACCCCCGTACCGATTGCAACTATGTTTCCGAGGATATGCGAGGTCAGGTTATCCGAGTTGTGAGCACAGCAGGAGAATGTGTGGAATATGCCGAAAGAGCACACGCATTGCTTGGTGCGGGGCTTAATCTTGACAGCAGAGTTATCAATGATAACGCTATGAACGGGCACGACCACCACGCAATTCTCCCCGAAGCAACAATGACAGTTCTTGACGGCTTAAATGATACAGAACTTAAAATTTACGGACTTGTGGTAAACAGACTGCTTTGTGCGGTAGATAAGGAATACAGATATACCGAAACCAATTATGAATTTTGGTGCGAGGATATAACCTTTTCCCTCAAGCGTGAAAAGACCGTTGAAATCGGCTGGAAGAAGTACGATACAGAACGTGTCCCACTGGAACACGAAGCAGACAGTTATGCTGAGGGCAGTACCTTTACAATGGAAAGCCTTGATGTCAAGGAGTGCGTAACAAAGCCGCCAAAACATTTTACAGACGCATCCCTTCTTTCTGTTATGAATAATATCGACAACCGTATTGACGATAAGGAGTTGAAAACAGCGGTAAGCGGCAAGGGTATCGGCACAGAAGCTACAAGAGCAGATATAATTGAGCAGCTTGTTTCGGCAAAGTATGTTGAAAGAAGCGGAAAGAGCATTATTGCAACAGAGTTTGGCAAGACCTTTATTGCTTCAATTCCTGATACGGTAAAATCCGTAGAGCGTACAGCGGAATGGGAACAGGTTTTCACAAACATCAAGGAAAAGGGTATTAGTGCAGAGCCTTTTATGAAGGATGTTAAGGAATTTGTAAAGGGTGTTATTGAATATGAGAACAATCCCGCACGTCACAGACCTTCCGTTCAGATACCCGAAGGCAGTGGACCGCAGAGAAATTCAGTAGGTGTTTGTCCACGTTGCGGTAGGCAGGTTTATGAGGGTAAAACAAACTATTACTGTGAAAGCGGTAAGGACGGTTGTGGCTTCACAATTTGGAAAGAGCCTATGTTTTTCAATGACGTTATCACTCCCGAAAAGGCTGAAAAACTCATCAAGGGTGAAGTTGTTCCGCTTAAATCCACAAATAAGGAGGGCAAGCTTTACACAGCAGATTACAAGCTTGAATTTTCGGGCGATTATGTAAATCTTGAACGTGTAAAGGAAGAAAAGGTTGCAGTAGGCAAGTGTCCGAGGTGCGGAAAGCAGGTGTTTGAGGGTAAGCAGAATTTTTACTGCGAAAGCGGTAAGGATGGCTGCGGTTTTACCCT
>JAFSBM010000087.1 GCA_017437285.1 Ruminococcus sp.
ATACGTTCAGCTTGCTGGTACTAATCGGTCGAGGGCTTTTCCTATTGCAATATGTTCTCTCTTGAACAACCATTACTTCTTCCTTATTCAGTTTTTAAGAGTCGGTGTTTATGGCACAGAGGTCACACCCGTTCCCTTTCCGAACACGGAAGTTAAGCTCTGTTGCGAAGACGATACTTGGCTGGCGACGGCCTGGGAAACTATTTCAATGCCGGCACTATAAAACGGAAGTCGCTTTGACTTCCGTTTTTCATATTCAAGGGCCATTAGCTCAGTTGGTTAGAGCATCCGGCTCATAACCGGACGGTCTGGGGTTCGAGTCCCTAATGGCCCACTTTAACTCCCTTTTTGGGAGTTTTTTGCATATACGGAAATATTTGGAAAGGAGTACATTTATGAATCGTAAAAATCTTTTACTTTTATATCTTTTTGCTTTTATGATTATTGGTATGGTGCTTATTATAAAAAATGAAAAATCCCATAATGCTAAAGAAAATACGGTTATGTACTCCATTGACAAGAATAATTCCGAGTCTGAAACGGAATCAGACATTATCACGCAAAAATCAGAGAAAACCACAAAGACTAAGTCAACTAAAGCAACCAAGACAACAAAAGTTTCAACAGAAATAGAAAAGGAAACGAAAGCTGAATTGCATTTGCCCCTTGATATTAACAAGGCGAGTTATGAGGAATTGTGTGGTTTAAACGGTATTGGTGACAAGCTGGCACAGGAAATCATCGCCTATCGTGAGGAAAATGGCGGATTTTACAACATTGAGGAATTGTTAAATGTATATGGTATTGGTGAGAATATCTTTGAAAGTATAAGGGAAAATATTTTTGTTGAAAATCCTGTTTATCCTGAAATTGAGGAAGAAACAGAAGTTGTTATAGATGAAGAAATTGAGCAGATTGAAGAAACTTCTGAACAAATTGAGGAAACCGAATCACCGATTACTCTTGAAGCTGTTGCTCCCATTGATTTGAACACCGCAGACGCTGAACTTCTTATGCTTTTGCCTTATGTTGATGAGGAGATTGCTGCGAAAATTCTCAATTTACGTGAGGAAATTCATGTTTTCAGCCACCCTTATGAGCTGCTTTATGTGGAGGAGCTAACTAATCAACAGGTTGCTGAAATAATTGAATATGTTTACGTTGAGGGAGGCAGTGATTAATACTAATCCCTAAAACAACAGTAGACAAATCTAATGGCATAAATACTGTCTGTCGTCGTTGGACTTCCTCACCATACAGACAGTATGCTTTCGTCGTCCGCCTTGACATACAGCATTTCTGCTCATCATCTTTGTCTACTAACATTTTAGGGATTAGTATAAATTTTCTAAATTTCATTTTTCTATTGACAAAATCCCATAAATGTGATAAAATTAATGTGTAAAGCAGCTTCGTTAAGAAGCATAGTATTGACCACTCCATGGGGAGTTAGTGCCATACGGACAGCCGGTCAGATGCCGATTCCCGAATTTTTCGGTCGGCAACTTCTGTTGCCTTATTGATTTTGCGGGGCGTATGAAAATTCCCGAAAAATGCACGTTCAGGCGTTTTTTGAGTATGGTGCTTTCAGATATCCCTATGATATTTCTAAGTTTTATTTCAGCTTGTGAAAGGTCAATAAGAGTAGTTAAAGAGGTATCTTTACTCGTAATATAGCCAATGGCTATTATGTGGCGTTGTTGGACAAGTACAGGCTGAAAGCTTGTACTTTTTTTATTTTGAGGTGTACTATGGAAAATAAATTAAAGCTTTACGGCTTCAATAATCTGACAAAATCCCTTAGTTTTAATATATATGATGTGTGTTATGCACGTACTCCCAAGGCACAGCTTGACTATATTGCCTATGTTGACGAGGTTTATAATTCCGAGCGAATTACTGATATTATGACGCATCTTACAGAGATGATAGGTGCGCAGGTTTTAAGTGTTTCAAGGCAGGATTATGATCCGCAGGGAGCGTCTGCAACCTTTCTCATTGCCGATGATACAATGATTCCCGCAGGTGGCAATGAAATTGTGGCTCACCTTGACAAAAGCCACGTAACAGTTCATACATATCCCGAATATCACCCCGAAACAAGCATTGCTACTTTCCGTGTTGATATTGACGTTGCAACTTGCGGAAAAATTACTCCTCTTACAGCTCTTGATTATCTTATCGGCAGTTTCGACAGCGATATTATCACTATGGATTATCGTGTCAGAGGATTTACAAGAAATGTCGGCGGAGAAAAATTCTTCATTGACCACAATATTACCTCAATTCAGGATTATATTGACGAGTCAACCCTTGATAAATACGACGCTGTTGATATAAATGTCTATCAGGCTAATATGTTCCATACAAAAATGCTCATTAAGGAAATTGAATTGCAGAATTATCTGTTCAATACCGATGTTCACGAACTTTCACCACGCAGCCGTCTTGATATTACAAATGCTTTGCGTCGTGAAATGATAGAAATTTTTAGTGGAAGGAATGTTTTCGGAAATGGCTCTTTCACAGGTTAATGCCCCTATATATGAGGCTCTCAGACGATTCAGACGAATGAGAGTTGTTCCCTTTGATGTTCCCGGACATAAGAGGGGCAGGGGAAATATGGAACTTACGGAGTTCCTGGGCGAAGATTGCATGAATGTGGATGTAAATTCAATGAAACCTCTTGACAATCTCTGCCACCCTGTTTCAGTTATCCGTGATGCGGAGGAACTTGCGGCAGAGGCTTTTGGTGCGGCTAATGCGTTTTTCATGGTTGGCGGAACAACTTCCGCTGTTCAGAGTATGATTATGTATGCCTGCAAAAGCGGCGATAAAATAATTATGCCGAGAAATGTCCACAGAAGTGCTATAAATGCCCTTATTCTCACAGGTGCAGTTCCCGTTTATGTCAACCCCGAGGTTAACAATCAGCTTGGAATTGCCTTGGGAATGTCAGTTGAACAGGTGGAAAAGGCTATTCGTGAAAATCCGCAGGCTAAGGCGATTATGGTCAATAATCCCACATATTACGGCATTTGCTCCGATTTGAGAAAAATCGTCAAGCTTGCCCATGACCACAATATGCTTGTACTTGTGGACGAGGCACACGGAACTCATTTTTACTTTGGTGAAAATTTCCCTGTAACCGCAATGGCGGCAGGGGCTGATATAGCCTCCGTAAGTATGCATAAATCGGGAGGAAGCCTTACACAAAGCTCTTTCCTGCTTATGGGGGATAAAATAAATTCCGACTATATGCGGCAGGTGGTAAACCTTACACAGACCACCAGCGCTTCATATCTGCTTTTGTCAAGCCTTGACCTTTCAAGAAAGCGTCTTGCACTTGGCGGCAGAGAAATATTTGCAAAAACTGTTGAAATGGCTGAATACGCACGTTCCGAGATTAACGGCATAGGCGGATATTACGCTTATTCAAAGGAACTTGTAAACGGCGACAGTATTTACGATTTCGACATATCAAAATTAAGCGTGTACACACTTCCAATCGGACTTGCAGGAATTGAGGTTTATGACCTTCTTCGTGACGAGTACGATATACAGATAGAATTTGGCGATATAGGCAATATTCTTGCATATATCTCCGTTGGCGACAGAGAGCGTGACATTGAGCGTCTTATAAGTGCGTTGGCTGAAATCAAACGTCGATTTGGACGGTCAGGAGCCGATATGCTGACGCAGGAATATATTTCTCCTGTGGTGGCAGATACCCCAAGACGGGCATTTTATGCTGATAAAATATCACTTCCCTTGGAGGAATCCGCAGGAAGAATATGCACGGAATTTGTAATGTGCTATCCTCCCGGAATTCCCATTCTTGCCCCGGGCGAGCTTATAACGGAGGATATTATAAAATACATAAAATATGCCAAAGAAAAAGGCTGTCAGATGACAGGCACAGAGGACATAAATTTAGAACGGCTCAATGTTCTTGCATAGGATTTTTGAAATCCGAAAAGGAGAATAAATATGAAAATAAAAATGATGCTTGCTGCTGTTATGGCGGCTTCAATGATGCTTACAGCCTGCGATTCGAATACAGGCAGCAGCTCACAGAACAGTGATTTACAGAGTTCTGTTTCCTCACAGGGAAATTCTCAGTCAGGTGAGGGTATAATATATCAGTACAAGGATTTCCTTGACTATACATTTAACGGAAATTACACAATTTCAGAGGGTTCCTCCGCAACCAGCAGAGGCGGTACGGAATATGAGCAGATTGTTACAACGTGGGACATTAATTATGTAGGAAAAAACGGCAAGGAAACTAAAGCTGTCTACCGTGCAACAAACTATATCCCTCTTGAACAGCAGCTCTATAAAAGTCAGGAAAATCACGATTTATCTGAGTTTGACTCATTTATTGTATCAACAATGGGCGATATTGTAAAGACGGAATTTGTTGAAAATATAGCGTCAAAATATATGGATTTGCAGTATGACGAGATAAGAGGCGTTTACATCTGTCAGGATATCGGTGACCTTACAATTCTTTGTTATCCGCCTGTTTATGTAGGTGCGGTAGAGGGTGAACTTTTTGATAAATCCTGTGAAATTGCTCAGAAACGTGTTACTGTGGGAAGCGGCTATAAAATTGCAGATTCTGACCTGAAAAGCATTTGCTCCAATGATGAATTTACTTTTACTTGTCAGTTTGTAATCAATCAGGGACTTGACAAGGATAAATATATCGGCATAATGGAAAATATGATGAAGGATTTCGAGGAATATGCAGGTACGCCTGTGAATTACAACTTCTTCCTTGCAGAATCCGAAAATCCGCAGTGGCTTATGAGTTCAATGCATCTTCTGGGAAATGAAGTTACTACAGAACAGATTCAAAGCGGTGAAGTTGTTTATGCTGAGGATTTAAAGGAACACATTTTCTCAAAGTATTAATATAGGGAGGGATAAAAGTGGAACTGTGGTTCACGGAAAGACATACGCCAAATGTAAAGCTGTCAATTAAGGTTGACAGGCAGCTTTATACGGGACAAAGCGAATTTCAGCGTATTGATGTTTTCGATTCAAAGGAATTCGGACGTTTTCTGACTCTTGACGGGTATATGATGCTTACGGAAAAGGATGAATTTATATATCACGAAATGATTACCCACGTTCCAATGGCAGTTCATCCCAATCCGAGAAATATTCTTGTAATTGGTGCAGGCGACGGCGGAGTTGTGAGAGAACTTACACGTTATCCCACAGTTGAGTCAATTGACCTTGTGGAAATTGATGAACTTGTGGTTGAGGTTAGCAAGAAATATCTGCCAACTACAGCCTGCTGTCTTGATGATGAAAGATTGCATATTTTCTATGAGGACGGCGTGAAATTTATCCGCAGCTGTGAAAATAAGTACGATGTTATAATTGTAGATTCTACCGACCCATTCGGACCCGGAGAGGGACTTTTCACAAAGGAGTTCTACGGCAGCTGCAACAAGGCACTCCGTGAGGACGGTATTATGGTAAATCAGCACGAAAGTCCATTTTATGATGAAGATGCGGCGGCTATGCAGCGTTCCCACAAGAGAATTGCGGAAAGCTTTCCCATAAGCCGTGTGTATCAGGCACATATTCCCACATATCCCTCAGGACATTGGCTTTTCGGCTTTGCGTCGAAGAAATACCACCCTGTTCACGACCTTAACGGCATAAAGTGGAATATGTTGGGACTTAAAACAAAATATTATAATTCAAAGCTTCACGTCGGTGCATTTGCCCTGCCGAATTATGTAGAGGAAATGCTCCGAGATGTGGAGTAATGGGAGAAAAATAAATGCTTGAAAAAAATATTCAGACCTTTATCGGCTGCGACAGCGAATATGAAAACGCAAAAATAGTTCTTTTTGGTGCAGGCTTTGACGGAACTACAAGTTTCCGTCCCGGAACAAGATTTGCTCCCTCTGCCATAAGAAACGAAAGCTTCGGAATTGAAACATACAGCCCCTATCAGGATAAGGATATGCTGGATTACAGCTATTTCGACAGCGGAGATTTAGAGCTTCCCTTCGGAAGTGTAAGACGTACTGTTGCGGATATTGCAATGCGTACCGATACAATTTTGGCTGACGGAAAAATCCCTTTTATGATAGGCGGAGAACATCTTGTAACTCTCGGTGCTGTTATGGCGGTCAAGGATAAGGCGGAGGATTTGTACATAATCCACTTTGACGCTCATGCTGATTTGCGTGATGACTATTTAGGTCAGCCTTTATCTCATGCCTGCGTTTTGAGAAGATGTCACGAACTTGTGGGAGATGACCATATTTTCCAGTTTGGCATCAGAAGCGGTGACCGTGAGGAATTTGTATTTGCCTCGGAGCATACGGAAATGCACAAGTTCAATTTTGACGGACTTGAAGAAGTTGTTGAAAAGCTGAAAGGCAAAAAGGTATATTTTACACTTGATTTAGATGTGCTTGACCCCTCGGTATTTCCCGGAACAGGCACTCCCGAAGCGGGTGGAGTTACCTTTGAGGAGCTGCGAAAGGCTGTGACTCTTGTATGCTCAAAGCTTGATATAGTGGGCTGTGATGTTAATGAGTTAAGCCCTCATTACGACCAGTCGGGAGCATCAACAGCTGTTGCCTGCAAGATTATAAGGGAAATGTTGTTGGCTATGTCATAATTGAGGTGAAATAATGTGGATTGTTGTAATTTTAGGAGCAGTTTTTGTTCTTTTAGGGATTTTAATGATTGTCAACTTAATAAGGGATAGAAAACTATGTACATATCCTGTCGATGCAAAAGTTGCAGATGTTATTATTACCAAACGAAAGGGCCGTGGAAAAGCTACAGTTCGTACTGCTGTTTTTGAGTATTATTTTGAAGGCAAAGTATATCGGATTAAGGACAATGTAGGTACAAATGAGAAAAAATATCATACTGATGATATTGTGGAGCTTTATATTGAGCCTGAAAAACCTGAACATTTTTATTGTCCTAAAAATGATATGAATACATATACAGGAATTGTAGTCTTTATATTTATGGGTGTTTTAGCTATAGGTTCCTGCATTTTGATAGCAAATGCGTAATACGTAAAAAGATATAAGGATATTATAAGGAAAATGATATTGGCGATTTCATAAAATAGGGGGATTATTGAAAATTATGTGGAATTTTGAAAATTATTCGGAAAGCGAATTGCGTTTGAAGTACTGGTTATTCAGGTCACTTTTGTTTCTGTTGATTTTTTTTACTATAGTATTTCTCTCAATTGGATTAATCACACTTTCAATTGGTGGAGATGATGAACTATGTACCGAAAGCGTAACAGCTACTGTAACGGAAAATATCAAAAGTGAGCATATAGACAGATATAATAATGGAAAATTAAAAAGAACTACCTACACTTATGCACCTGTTTACAGCTATGTTTACAATGGCAGAGAATATTCCGTTGAAAGCAGTAACAGCACAAAACCTGCTAAGTATGATGTGGGAGATACAGCTGTTATAATGGTTAATCCTGAAAATCCAGCGGAAATTTATGAGCCTGGATTTAAAAAATTAGAAGTTACTTCAATTATTTATATTATTGTTGGCGTATGTATTTTTTTAGCGTGTATAGCTGATATTATATGCCTTATCCGTGTAAATAAGAGGCTTAAAATATTAAAAACAGATAAGTAAATAGTCAAGGGAATACTCCCTGCACTTTCAAAAAAATTTGGGGAAACAATGATTTAAGGAGATTATTATGGAAGTAAGCGTTAGTGGCTCAGGAAAATCAAATTTTATAGTGTTTATTGTAAAATTCGCAATATCTATTATCATCACTCTATGTTGTGCTGCAGGTGCTACAGGCACCTATCTGCTGAAAACATTTTTGCCGATGTATAATGATGAAATGGATGTGAAGAAACGTAATCTGGAGCCGATAACTGCAACTGTTCTTTCAGTTGACAGGGAATTTACAGAGCATAATATCATAGGATATATGGAACTGTCCTATGAGTACAACGGAAAAGATTATGTTTATAATATGAAATATTACGAGGAGGGAAATTTTCATCATTCAACCGCTGAGGAGGACGATGAACGTCCAAGCAGGGAAGATAATGATATGAGTTCTAAAGCTCATTGGGAAGAATTACAGGCAATGGTTGGTAAAACACAGGATTTGTTTATTGACCCCTCTGAGCCTGATAAGCTGTTTTTTCCGGGTTCAGAAGATACTATAAAATTTCTCAGGATAATGGTGTATATAGGTTTTGGATTATATGCTTTTATTGCTTTGAATATAGTGATTGCACTGTTAATAGGCAGAAAGTTTCTCAAAAAAAGTGTTCGTAAAGTAAAAGAGCATATAGCTGAATATTCTGAAAAATGACTGTTTAACCGTAAACTATGAATTGAAAACAACGGCTTTATTTTGGTGTTATGATACGATGTGCAATAAGCCGTAAACGTGAAAAAATCATGTGAAATGAAATTTAATGTATAGGGAATATTTATAAAGGGGAAATTTATATGGATATTTATACAAACAATTATGATTATTCGGGAGAAATACAGCCTAAAAAAACTGGCGGCGGATGCCTTAAAGTAATAGTATACGTAATTATATTTTTATTGTTCGCCAGTGTGCCGCTTATGTGTATCGGCGGCGGAGCTGTTTTCTATATGATGATTAACAACGCTCCCAGGGAATGTATTGTTTCAGTTGAGGCAGAAGTAGAGGATAATGAAGTTCATACAAACCATAGTCACTCAAGAAAGCGTAGCAGACATTCAAAATCATACAGTCCGATTTATGTGTATGAATATGAGGGAAAAACATATCATGCAGGGAGTAGTTTCAGTATGAGTCCTGCTGCTTATAAAATTGGCGATAAAGTTGAAATTATGATTAATCCCGACGATCCCACACAGATTTTTGATCCTGAAATGGCAGAAAAGATGAGTGAAGGCCCTATAATTTTTATAGCAATAGGTGGTGCGATAATGGTAGCTGAACTTATCGCAATGATTGCTATTTCAAGAAAAATGAAAAAAATCGGTAAACGTAATTCAGAGGGGTTATATTATAATAACAATTTTTAATAAAACAAATCGCATAATTACTGTGCGGTGTTGACTATAAAAAAAACGGAGGAAAAATAAAATGGGAAAATGTATGATAATCGGCTGCGGAGGCGTAGCATCTGTAGCAATTCACAAGTGCTGTCAGAACAGCGAGGTTTTTGAGGGAATTATGATTGCAAGCCGTACAAAGTCAAAGTGCGACGCTCTCAAAGAAAAACTCCAGTCTACAACAAAGACAGTAATTGAAACAGCACAGGTCAACGCTGATAATGTTGATGAGCTTATTGCTCTCATTGAGGCATATAAGCCCGATGTAGTGCTTAATCTTGCACTTCCATATCAGGATTTAACAATTATGGACGCTTGCCTTGCTACAAAGACTCACTATGTTGATACAGCAAACTATGAGCCTCTTGATACTGCAAAATTCGAGTACAAGTGGCAGTGGGCATATCGTGAGCGTTTTGAAAAGGCTGGAATTACAGCACTTCTCGGCAGCGGATTTGACCCCGGTGTAACAGGAGTATTCTCCGCATACGCTATGAAACACCACTTTGACGAAATCAATTATATTGATATTCTTGACTGCAACGGCGGTGACCACGGTTATCCATTCGCTACAAACTTCAATCCCGAAATCAATATCCGTGAGGTATCCGCTAAGGGAAGCTACATTGAGGACGGAAAGTGGATTGAAACAGAGCCAATGGAAATTAAGCGTGTATATAATTTCAAGGGCGTTGGCGAAAAGGATATGTACCTGCTTCACCACGAGGAACTTGAATCCCTCGCTCTCAACATCAAGGGAATCAAGCGTATCCGTTTCTTTATGACATTCGGTCAGAGCTATCTCACACATCTGAAATGCCTTGAAAATGTAGGTATGACTTCAATTGAGCCTATTATGTACGAGGGCAAGGAAATTGTTCCACTCCAGTTCCTCAAAGCAGTTCTTCCTGACCCTGCATCACTTGGCCCGAGAACTGTGGGTAAGACAAATATCGGCTGTATCTTCCGTGGTAAGAAGGACGGTAAGGATAAGAATTACTATCTTTACAACATCTGCGACCATCAGGAGTGCTATAAGGAAGTTGGCTCACAGGCAATTTCTTACACAACAGGTGTACCTGCAATGATTGGTGCAATGATGATTATGACAGGAAAGTGGAATAAGGCAGGCGTTTACAATATCGAGGAATTCGATCCCGATCCGTTTATGGAGGCACTCAATAAGTGGGGACTTCCTTGGGAAGAAGATTTCGAGCCTGTACTTGTAGATTGAGAGGTGAAAAAAATGTTTTTAAAAGATGCACTTAAAAAATACATTAATAAGGAATGTACCATTACAACCCGTGAAGACGAATATGACGGAGTTTTAGTGGAAGTTGGAGATGACTACATTGAGATAAATGACGAATTTTCCTCTTGTTTCGTAACTCTCAAAGCAATTGAGTCCATTTCCTTTGAAGAATAATTATAAGGGAAACTCTAATACCAATCTACGGTTTTTAGAGAACCCAAATAAATTTTAAAATAGGAGTTGAATACTATGCAAATCAAATTCAATAAGCTTGTTAAACCCGTTGTACCTCTTTCAGAGGGCGAACTCTCAGCAATGCCTGCTGAAACAAATCAGTCTGCAATTGATCAGGCATTGGCAAGTCAGGCACCTGCGGCAGAGCAGAAAATGGCTGAAGCTCCCGTTGTTAATGAAACTGCGGCTTATGAAGAAGCACCTGTGGCTGCACCTGCACCTGCTATGTCAGCAGCTGAGTTAAGCAGTCTTGAGGATACAATGAGAAAGTTCGTAGGAAAGCAGATTCGTATTTATATGGCTGACCACGAATATGTAGCAGGAGTGCTTGATACTGTTGATAACGGCTGGGTAAAGATTACTAATGCCCGTTCAGCAGGCAGTGATTACTACTTTGATGAGGATATTATCAATACCTGCAATATCGTCAGAGTACGTGTAACTGTGCCGATTGACAAAAAGCAGTATGTTGAGTTTATGAACAGCACAAAGTGATAAAATTCAGGGAGTCGCAATGACTCCCTGAAAATATTGAAAGCGGTGATATGAATATGACGGGATTTGAAAAAATTCCAACTCCCTGTTATATTGTGGACGAGGAAAAACTCATACACAATCTTGAAATCCTCAAAGGAGTTGAACAGCGTACAGGGGCGAAAATTCTCCTTGCACAAAAGGCATTTTCCTGTTATCATACATACCCGATTATAAGGGAATATGTATCGGGAACGGCTGCCAGCGGTCTTTTTGAAGCAAAGCTTGGTTATGAAGAAATGGGCGGCGAAAATCACGTTTTTTCTGCGGCATATCGTGAAAATGAAATTGACGAGATAATCTCCTACTGCGGTCATATTATTTTTAATTCATTTTCTCAGCTTGACCGATACCGTGACCGAGTGCTGAAAGCAGGGAAGAAAATCGGACTTCGTATAAATCCCGAATTTTCCACGCAGGAGGGGCATGAGATTTATGACCCATGTTCACCAAAATCAAGACTTGGAATAACGAGAAAAAATTTCCGAGAGGACGATTTACAGGGCGTAACCGGACTTCATTTTCATACCCTTTGCGAGCAGAATTCCGATGACCTGAAAAAAACTCTTGACGCAATTGAGGAAAAATTCGGCGATATATTGCCGAAAATGGAGTGGATTAACTTCGGCGGCGGTCATCATATTACCCGTGAGGATTATGATATTCAGCTTCTCGAAAGCTGTATTATGAGAATGAAAGAGAAATACGGGCTTGAAGTTTTTCTTGAACCGGGAGAGGCTTTTGCCCTTAATGCAGGCTATCTTGTAACGGAAGTGCTTGACCTTACGGAAAACGATATGCCAATTGCAATTCTTGACACATCGGCGGCTTGTCATATGCCCGATGTCCTTGAAATGCCCTATCGTCCGCCTCTTATGAATTCGGGACAGGCAGGGGAGAAGAAATTCACATATCGGCTTGGCTCACAGACCTGTCTTGCAGGGGATTCAATCGGGGAGTACTCCTTTGATGAACCGCTGAAAATCGGTGACAGGCTCATATTCTGTGATATGGCGATATATTCAATGGTGAAGAACAACACCTTTAACGGTATGCCCTTGCCCTCTATATATCTGAAAAAATCGGGGGGAGAAATAGTACTTCTCCGACAGTTCGGCTATAACGATTTTAAGGAGAGATTGTAATGACGAATATTTATTTTGTCCGTCACGCACAGCCTGACTACAAATTCCCCGACCCTGCCAACCGTCCGCTGACGGCAGAGGGGGAGCGTGACTGCGTAGAAGTTGTACGTGTTCTCCAGGATATAAAGCTGGATTATGCCATTTCAAGCCCCTATATCCGCAGCTATAATACCATAAAAGCGGCGGCAGAGGAACATGGACTGGTGATACATACGGATTACCGTTTGCGTGAGCGTAAAAACGGCAAAAACAGCAATAATATGGAAATGTTCCAAAAACGCTGGGCGGATATGACCTACAGCGAAAGTGACGGCGAGTGTCTGAAAGACGTGCAGGATAGAAATATTGAGGTAATATCGGCAATTCTTGACGAGCATGAGGGGGAGAATATTCTTCTCGGCACTCATGGAACGGCACTCAGCACCATTATGAATTACTACGACAAATCCTTTGGTTTAGAGGGATTTTTGCAGATTATTAACTTCCTCCCATACGTGGTGAGGCTTGGATTTGAGGGGCATAAACTCGTTGAAAAAGAGGAGCTTCTCATTATTGAAAAAGTATTTAATGGATAAAGAAGGAAAGAAAATGAAAAGTGAAATTCTTGAAAAGTATGAAATCATAGACGCTCATGCACATATTTTCCCTGAAAAAATTGCGGAAAAAGCAACGGCAAACGTGGGTAAATTCTACGATTTGGCAATGGATAGCTGCGGTATGAGTTCAAGGCTTATCGAGGAGGGAAGTGCTGTGGGAGTATCGGAATATCTGGTATGCTCCACCGCAACAATTCCTCAGCAGGTTAGAGTTATTAACAGCTTTATTGCGGAGGAATGTGGAAAATATCCCCAGTTTTTCGGATTTGGCACAACTCATCCCCTTTCCGAGGATATTGAGGGGGATATTGCACAGATTAAGGAACTGGGACTTCACGGAGTAAAACTTCATCCCGATTTTCAGAATTTTGATGCGGATTCTCCCGAAGCATTCAGAATTTATGAGGTAATCGAGGGAGAACTGCCCTTGCTTATCCATTGCGGCGACCCCAGATACGACCATTCAGCACCTGCAAGAATAAGAAAAATCTGCGAGAATTTCCCGAAACTCAAATTGCAGGCGGCTCACATCGGCGGATACTGCCGTTGGGACGAGGCACAGGAAATGCTCACAGGCTTTGAAAATCTCCGAATTGACATTTGCAGTTCCCTTGGATTTATGACAGCGGAAAAGGCAGCGGAGAGAATACGTGGATTTGGCGTTGAAAACAGCTTTTTCGGCTGTGATTTCCCGATGTGGAACTTTGCGGAGGAGCTTGAAAGATTTTTCGCTCTTGGTTTCACCGAGGAAGAAAATAAAATGATTCTTTCAGAAAATTTCAAGAGATTTTATAAATAAAGGGCGAGTATTATTCGCCCTTATTTACATTAATACTATAAAACAAACATATACACATATTATATATATA
>JAFSBM010000088.1 GCA_017437285.1 Ruminococcus sp.
ATATCAAGTTGAAAGGATGATTATTATGTTTATGAATGATGAAAAGCCAAAGAATTTGCAGGAATGCTTTGAGAGAATTAAAAAAGCATGCGAAACACTTGAAAATGAATACGGATATTCAAAATATGCAAAGTTCAACCCACCTTTAACAGAAAAAGAAATACAGGAGTTAGAAGAATATGAAAGCCGTCTTGGCTTTAAATTGCCCGAAGCGTACAGAGAATTTCTGAAATTCTCAAATGGTGCAGTAATAAATGGACTGGAAATATATGAACTTGACATGATTGGAATGCCTGACGATTATGTTCCTGACGGTTATCTTGCTATAAGCAGTACAGAAATGACAAGCAGAAGATTGGCTATTTCAGATGAAAATGGAACACTCTATTTATTCTGGGATTTACAGCCTGATACTTGGGATTTTGAGTATGAGATAATGAGCTTGCTTGAAAAATGCGAAAATGAAGTATACGATTGTAAATATGAGAAAGAAAGAGAAGAACGCAGAAAAGCAGGGATAACTGAGGAACAGGAATACGAAGAAATACGTGAAAGAATCAAGGCAGCCCAAAAGAAACTTGCTGAAAAGTTAAAAAGAATTGATGAGGAAAAGAAACAAAAATAGCAAGTAATGTTAAGCAATAGAAAATAAAGAGCATCTCTAAAGGAGGGATTGATGTGAATACTAACCGTGACCTTAATTATCGCCTGTATATTCAGAACGAGGAGAAGTTCCACCGAACTTCATTTAACAGGGAGATGTCATTCTATCACCTTGTAAGTTCGGGAAATGTGGAGGCGGTAAAAGACTACTACGAGAAAAATGTGCGAAATAAATTTGCAGAGGGAAAGGGAGTTCTTTCCGATAATCCGCTGACAAATTACCGATACCACTTCATAACATCCCTTGCTGTAATTTCAAGAATCTGCATTACTGATGGAATGAACCACGATATTGCATATACTCTCGGAGATATCTACATCAGAAAAATGGATAAAATGACTGTTCCCGATGATGTTCTTGAACTGCAATACGATATGTTTCTGGATTTTTGCAGCAGAATGAGGGAAATCCGCAAAAATAACGCCACTTCAATTCATATCCGAAAGTGTATCGACTATATCTACGACCACCTTGCGGAGAAAATCACCATTGTAGATGCAGCGAAATTTCTGAAGCTTGACCCCTCATATCTGTCAAAGCTTTTTAACCGTGAAACAGGAACAAGCTTCCGAAAATATATTATCAATGCTAAGGTCAATACCGCAAAAAATATGATTGCCAACTCTGACCTGACATTTCTTGAAATCTCCCTTGCACTGGGATTTTCCTCCCAGAGTGCATTTATTTCAACATTCCGCAAAGTCACAGGGGATACCCCGGGTGAATACAGAAAAAAATATCACGAATTATAAAAAGAGGTAAAATTATGATTAAACCATACAGCCGCAGAGTATACTATTATGAAACAGATAAAATGGGAATTATGCACCACTCAAATTACATAAGAATTTTTGAGGAAACCCGTGTTCACTTTTTACAGCAGGCAGGCATTCCCTTTAGCGAAATGGAATCAAGAGGCTTGCTTATGCCTGTGCTTTCTGTGGATTGTTCCTATAAGCACCCCCTGAGATTTGAGGAGCCTTTTGAAGTTGAGCTGACTATTACAAAATTTAACGGCGTTTCTCTCTATGTGTCGTATATTATAAGAAATTCCGATACAGGAGAAATATGCGTTACAGGCAGTTCATCCCATTGTTTTACCGATGAAAACCTTAAACCCGTCCGCATAAAAAATGCACATCCCGATATTTACAAGGTATTCTACGACTATATGAAAAATAAAGAATAAAATGTACTTGTAATTTTTGGAAAATCGTGTTATAATAGACTTACAAGTTTTTTGAAAGGAGAGAATGAAATGGCTATTACAGAAGCTGTTGAAAACTATCTCGAAACTATACTTATTTTATCAAAGGCACAGCCCGATGTCCACGCAATTGATATTTGCTCTTATCTCGGCTATTCACGCCCCACTGTGTCAATTATTCTTAAAAAGATGAAAGATGAAAAGCTGGTTAATGTAAACGACGACAACCACATCACCCTCACAGACGAGGGCAGAGCCGTTGCAGAACGTATTTTTGAGCGTCATAATCTGCTTTCCTCTTTCTTTATATATCTCGGTGTTAAAAAGGACCAGGCTCTTGAAGATGCCTGCAAAATCGAACACGACCTTTCACAGGAAACATATGAACTTCTGAAAAAACACTACGAAAAACTCATTGACGAAAGCGGTAAATAAGGAGAATTAATGGATAAATACAATAAATTCAGACAGGATTTTCCTGTATTTACTTATAAGAATTATTCTGTTGAAGAAACTGCCGATACAGTAAAAATCGGCTATACATTCACAATTGACGGACTTGCAGAATTCACTCCTTCATGGGTATTCCCAAAGCCTGCAGATTTCAGCGTAAAAAATGACATGACCTTTGAGCGTCTTGCATTTTCCCTTGGAATGGCTGAGGCGGTAAGCTACTGGAAAGCTGCTTGCTCCCCTGTTTTTCGTGTGGAATGTGGCGAACTTTCAGCTGAGCAGGTAAAATGGTGGAAGAAGCTTTATTTCCTCGGACTGGGAGAATTTTTCTATATCAACGGCATAACTGCCGATGTGGAGTCATTCGTTGACATTCAGCCAACGGGAAAATTTCTTTCATCATCTGCGGCAGAACGTACTGCTCCCACAGGCTGTCTTGTGCCTATCGGCGGCGGAAAAGACTCCGCACTCACTCTTGAAACTCTCACTCAGGCAGGTATGAAATGCCGCTGTTACGCTATAAACAGCCGCAAATCCATATCAGAAACTGTCCGTGCTGCTGGTCTTGAAGAAAATGCACTTATAACTGCAAAGAGAAATTTTGACCGTTCCCTCGTTGAACTCAACAAGCAGGGTTACCTCAACGGTCATACTCCATTTTCTTCTGTTGTGGCATTTTCTGCGGAAATTACGGCATATCTCAACGGCTTGAAATATATCGTTCTCTCCAACGAGGACAGTGCAAATGAAAGCACCGTTGCTGGGCAGGCTGTCAACCACCAGTATTCAAAATCCTTTGAATTTGAGCAGGATTTCCACAATTATGAGGAAAAATATCTCAATACGGGAATTTACTATTTCAGCTTCCTCCGTCCCCTTTCGGAATTTCAAATTGCGAAAATGTTCGTAAGCCACAAAAAATATCTCCCCATTTTCAGAAGCTGCAACCTCGGAAGTAAGGTTTCCCCTGATATTTGGTGCGGCGATTGCCCGAAATGCCTGTTTGTGGCACTTATCCTTTCGCCATTCCTTACTGTTGATGAATTGGCTGAAATATTCGGCAAGGATATGCTCAATGATGTGAATATGGAGAATTATTTCATTGAACTTATCGGTAAATCGGAGCATAAGCCTTTTGAATGTGTGGGAAGTATTGACGAAGTTAATCTTGCCGTATCTCTTGCAATTGGAAATATCCTTGAAAATAGCGGAAATATGCCATATCTTTTCAAGAAATATATGGATATGGGAGCATATCAGCCTCAGCTGACAGCTGTTAAAAATAAGGAATACTGCGGAAAATACAGCGAAATCAATCTTCTCCCCAATGATTTTTCCGCAATTTTAAAGAAAGAAATGGAGCGACTTCTTTGAGTACAAATAAATTTATTGAATATATTCAGAATTACACAGCGGGCAAATCAGTCTGTATTCTCGGCTTTGGCAGAGAGGGAAAATCAACTTACAACATTCTGAAAAAATACTGCACTCCCTCTGAAATCGCCATTTGCGATTTATACAATGTTGACCGTGAAGCGCATAATCTCCCCGATGATGTAAAGCTTATCTGCGGTGAAAGCTATCAGGAGTGCCTTGACGATTTCGATATGGTTTTTAAAAGCCCCGGAATTGTCCTCAATAAGCAGCCAAAGGAACTGAAATGCCTTATAACCTCCGAAACACAGGTGTTTTTTGAGGTTTACCGTGAGCAGATTATCGGCATTACAGGCACAAAGGGAAAAAGCACAGTTACTTCCCTTATCTATCACATTCTGAAAGAAAACGGCAAGGACTGCCGACTTGCAGGAAATATCGGTATTCCCGTTTTTGATATTGCAGAGGGAATGACCGAGGATACCCTCGTTGTATGCGAACTTTCCTGCCACCAGCTTGAATATATGACAGTTTCACCTGCCTGTGCGGTTTTCCTCAATCTCTTTGAGGAGCATCTCGACCACTACGGCACTATGGAAAATTACCGCAAGGCTAAGAAAAATATCTATATTCATCAGCAGGACGGCGACTGCCTGCTGATTGAAAGCACAATTGCTCCCCGTCTGTCAAATGCCTACGTTTACTCCATTTCTACTGAGGATTCAAAGGCTGATATTTACGTCAGCAACGGCATTATCGACAACAATAACAGCGGTGATACCTACATTATCCCCACGGAAAAAATCAAGCTTTTAGGAATTCACAACCACTACAATATAGCTGTTGCCCACTTCATAACAGCTCCTTTTGTCAATTTCAAGGAATTTGAAACGGCACTTTCAAGCTTTAATCCCCTTGCCCACCGCCTTGAATTTGTGGGAAATATCAAGGGTATCCGCTGGTATGACGATTCTATTTCAACTGCCTGTGCAACTGCAATTGAGGCTGTGAAAAGCGTTCCCGACGCTAAAACAATTCTCATAGGCGGAATGGACAGAGGTATTGATTATACGACTCTTGTTGATTATTTCAAGGTTTGCGATATAAACGTAATCTGTATGGAAGCTTCGGGCAAGCGTGTTTATGATATGATACAAGAGGCGGATTATGCCGATTTATCACGTATTCACCTTGTCGAACATCTCGAGGACGCTGTAAAGCTTGCAGCTGAAATAACTCCCGAGGGTATGAGCTGTGTACTCTCCCCTGCTGCCGCAAGCTACGGCATTTTCAAGAACTTTGAGGAGCGTGGTGACGCTTTCAAGGAATGCGTAATGCGTATTTCGTAATGCGTAATTATTGCAAAATCTATAAATTATTGTAGGCGAGGTTGCTCTGTCCTACAAAAATGCAAAATGGCGGTCTGTTATTTGACCGCCATTTTTATTTTATACCAACTCTAATTATCAAAATATATAACTACATGTCGTTTTCCATTCACGAAAAAACTCAGTGAATGTTAAATAACGTTCACCTTTATTAAGACTGACCGCCTTTGTTGCAACTCTATAGCTTTCTTCATTTAATTGCCACTTACTTAATGAACAAGGATTAAATTGATTGTTACAATATCTTTGATGTATTTCTTCATCAGTATATTCACCAAAAAACTCAAAAATCAATGCTCCCAAAGTAAAAATATTAGTCTGCTCATCAATAGCACAGCCTTCTATATATTCCTCTGGTGCTTTCAGCCTCTTTGTTCCAAACCATTCAATTCCTTTATCATTAATAACTGGAGCTTTTCTGAAAAAATCAATATCACAAATTGTAGTTACATCTGTTAAAAAGTCGTACATAATACTCCCGTCATAGAAATCAACAGCAACATACCCCTTTTGGTTTGCATTCTGCAAAAAAGAGAATAAAACTTCTATTGCTTTCAACTTTTTATTAACAGATAACTCTTTAAATTTCTCCTTTGGACTTTTAATATTGGTATCTCTTTGGTAAGTTTCAAAGTTCCAATGATCAAATAAGCATTCACCATCAGCCCATTCAAAAACTGCAACATAGAATTGCTTGTAATCGTATGCTTCAATAATTTTAATTAAACTTGGATGTGCCAAATCATAATACAGACGAACCGCTTTTTTCAGTATTTTCACAGACTCTTTCGGCGAAACCTCTGCTTCTATTGTATTTACTCCTGCGACTTTACAGAAATATTTTCTTTCGGCATCTTCCATTCCAATACAAATACAGCCTGAACCGGTTTCATCTACAACCCAAAACGCTGTACCATATTTCTTTAACCAAGTAAAATCATGTAATTCATTAAGTCTAAATTCGATAGAATCAAGTTTGTTAATTATCATTGTTCCTCCTTAAATTCGTGGAGGATTATAATATTCTTCCCTCCACTTTATTTGTTAAACGACTATTATTTCTATTTTTCATTTACAATCAGCTCCTTTACAATTTAATATCTATGTGAACTCTATCAGAGAGCTTAATGAGCAAAATAAATCAAATTAAGCTTTCTTTGTGAAAATTCAAATTATTTCATTTAGTTATAAATCATAACCTAACATCTAACATCTAACAGCTAAAAGCTTATTTAAATAAATTCAGCAATATCTGTGATACAACAACTACAGAAATAAGGGCAATGGGATAAGTTGCAGCATATGCAGACGCTACATTTTCTGTCTTAGCTGTACCGATAAGCGTACCCAAAGCAGGAGTTGAAGTCATACCGCCTGTGATAGAGCCGAGATTGTTCAGCAAGCTCAGTTTCAACACATACTTTGCAAAGAGGAAACCAACAATCATAGGAATAACTGTCATAACAACGCCATAGAGGAAGTATACGCCCTTGAAATATGTGACAAAGTTTGCACCGCCTGCGATTCCTGCACCAATGAGGAACAGAATAAGTCCGAATTCACGGAAAACTTTGAGAGTTGTATCCTTTGGCATAACCGACATTTTTCCAAATCTGCCGAAATGACCGAAAATCAATCCCATAAGCAGACAGCCGCCTGTTGTAGTGAGAGAGAAACTGCCGAACTTTATTGAACCAACGAATATACCAACAATTGCTGCAAGAGCAAAAGGCATAATTCCGAAATCGTCCATTTCTATAAGCTTGCCCTTGTATTCCTTTTTTGTTCCCTTTGTATCGGCTGTAATGAGCAATTCACGCTCCTTAGCCATATCAGCTTTCATAAGCTTTGGCATAATCTGAATGAAAAGCACAACTCCGATTACTCCGAAAAGATATGCAATTCCGTATCCTACTGTTACATAATCCTCTAAAACTGCACCATTTACACGGTCTGCAACTGTTGTTTTAGCCGCTGAAAATGCAGGGGTACTTGTCAACGCACCTGCAAGAAGTCCAACAAGCATTGACGCTGTATTTTCCACAGGTTCTCCCGAAATTTTTGTATCAAGAAGAATACAGCCTGCACAGGTTAATCCGCCTGTGATAATTATTACAAGTCCCAGCAATACGTAATTCTTGAAATTTTTCTTGAAATTCCCGAAGAAATTGGGGCCTGCAATAAATCCTACAGATGTTACAAAGAGGATAAGTCCCATATTTTCTACAACTTTAAGGGCATTTTTTACGTATGACTCCCCTGCAATCATAAGATTTTCGCTTAAATTATCATAGAAGAAACATCCGTAAAGCAGAGCGATTATGAAAACTCCCGCAGAACCTAAAGATATGCCCTTAATGGTAATTCTTCCCAGTAAATAGCCAACCGCCACAATAAGAAATACGGAAAACACCAGAAAAGCAACCGATGTTACAGAGATTGAAAAATCGCCTATGGTAATTAAATCCATAGTAAAAACACTTCCTTAGATAAAAAATTGTGCAACTTTACAAATTGCCTATTCGCACAAATCGACGGACAGGGATTTCCCTATATGTCCGCCGATTTATAATATTTATAGTTTATGATTTACGTGCATACTTTGGAAGCAGCATTGGTGAAGCTGTTTCACTTGCTATGCCTGCATTTTCAAGTTCCTTGCTGAACTTTTCAATATGCTCCAGAGTGAGCTTTTCGGGAACTGCTGTTTCCTTTGCCTTTGCAGCCGCATTTTTTCCTGCATCTCTGCCGAATACGATAACATCAAGGAGAGAGTTACCCATAAGGCGGTTTCTGCCGTGGATACCGCCTGCTGCCTCGCCTGCGGCATAAAGGTTTTCAACATCAGTTGAACAATCAGCTGAAATATTCAGACCGCCATTCTGATAGTGAAGTGTTGGATAAACGAGAATAGGCTCTTTGCGGATATCAATGCCGTATTTGCCGAACATACGCATCATTGCAGGGATTCGCTTTTCAATTGTACCCTCGCCGTGCTTATACTCAATCATAGGTGTGTCAAGCCATACAGCCTTACCAAGTGAAGTTTCAATTCCCTTGTCACGCTCCTGACACTCACGTATAATTGAAGCCGCTGTTACATCACGGGTTTCAAGAGGATGCATAAATACTTCACCGTCAATATTTACAAGCTTTGCACCGAGAGAACGAACCTTCTCAGTAACAAGCGCACCGAAAATCTGTTCGGGATAACCTGTACCTGTGGGGTGATACTGGAGAGTATCAGCATAGAGAAGTCTTGCACCTACACGGTAGCCGAGAATAAGTCCGTCAGCTGTTGCACCGTAGTGGTTTGATGTGGGGAATCCCTGATAGTGAAGTCGTCCTGCACCGCCTGTTGCAATGATTACTGTCTTTGCACGGGCAACAAGAAGTTCCTTTGTTTCCATATTCATAAGAACCGCACCTGCTGCCTTGCCATTTTCGTCAAGGATAATTTCAACAGCCGCTGTAAAATCAATTACGGGAATACCTCTGTTAAGAACTTCATCACGGAGTGTACGCATAATTTCTGCACCTGTATAGTCCTTTGCAGCGTGCATACGCTTGCGGGAAGTACCGCCGCCGTGAGTTGTTACCATTGTGCCGTCAGCTTCCTTGTCAAATTCAACGCCAAGTTTATTGAGCCACTGAATTGCTTCGGGAGCTTTTGTAACAAGATTTTTTACAAGTTCAGGCTTTGCGGCAAAGTGACCGCCGCCAAATGCGTCAATATAGTGAATTGCAGGGGAATCATTGGGCTTATCTGCCGCCTGAATTCCGCCCTCTGCCATCATTGTGTTAGCGTCACCGATACGAAGCTTTGTGACAATCATAGCCTTTACGCCAGCTTCGTCAGCCTCAATAGCCGCAGATGCACCTGCTCCGCCGCCGCCGATAATAAGCACATCTGTGTCATAATCGGGAGCATTGAGGTCAACGTCAGCAGCAGAAATTCTGCTCTTGCCCTGTAAAAGCTCTGCAAGCTGTGTAGGAACTTTATCGCCCTTGTTAACACCTGCGGAAAGAACTGTAAATTCCTCCTGCTTATAGTCGGGGTGGAAAGTTGCAAGGAGATTATCCTTTTCCTCTGCTGTCATTCTTCTTGGCTCTAAATCGGCATTTGCAGCTCTTTTTTCAGCTACGATTTTTGCCAGCTCATTGAATTTTTCAATTTTATACATATCCGCCCCTCCTTACTTCTCAATCTCTCTTGTATTATAAAGCTCCTTGATTTCATCAATGGGCTTCTGCATAAGATTTTCGATAAGCTCCTCAAATGTGCCGTCCTTGATTTCCTTTACTCTGTCCTCAAGATGACCGCAGTCGGGAGCAAGATATTTACCGTTAAGACGGCGTGCAAGCATTGCAACCTGTGGGTGAGAAATTCCCGCAGGACAGCGTGATGAACAAACTCCGCACATTACGCAGTCAAAGCTTTCCTCTGCACATTTCTCATACTCGCCACGCTGTGCATATGCGATATACTGCATTACATTAAGTTCCTGAGTGCAAGCCTTTGTGCAGGCATTACAGCCGATACAAGCGTAAATTTCGGGATAAAGCTGCATCATAATCTGCTCTGTGGGCTTGATTTCCTCAATGTTGTAAATCTGCTTTACAAGGGGGAAGAAAGGCAGGGTTGCAACATACATTCCCTCCTGAACCTCTGTCTGACAAGCAAGACAAGCATGAAGTTCCTGTTTGCCGTGAATTCTGTAAATTGTAGCACAAGCACCGCAGAATCCGTTACGGCAGCCGCAGCCTCTTACAAGGTCATAGCCTGCATATTCCATAGCAGTCATTATAGTAAGTCCCTCGGGGACAGCATATTTTTTGCCGAAAAGATAGACATTAACCATATTTTCCATTGCAATTACCTCCTTAATATTCATCGGGAAGCTCGCCCAGTTCATCATATCGGAACACGGGACCGTCCTTGCATACATACTTATTGCCGATGTTGCAGCGTCCGCATTTGCCAACTCCACACTTCATACGCAGCTCCATAGTTGTGTATACCTGAGTTTCAGAAAATCCCAGTTCTTTAAGTCCTGCAAGGGTAAATTTAATCATTATGGGAGGGCCGCACACAAGTACAGTCTTATTTGTGGAGGGCATAAGTTCCTTGACATAGTTTGGAACAAAGCCAACATGACCGTCCCAGCCCTCCTGCGGATTGTCAATAGTGAGGTTTACCTGAATATTGTCATCAGCCATCCACTCGTCGATTATCTCCTGATAATCCACCAAATCATCCTTGGAACGTGAACCGTAGACAATCTGCACATCACCATAATTTTCTCTGTTGTCACGGACATAATTTATTACAGAGCGAAGTGGTGCAAGACCAATTCCGCCTGCAACAAAAAGCAAATCCTTGCCCTTTAATTCGGTTTCAACAGGAAAATAATTTCCGTAAGGTCCTCTTATTGTAATCTGCTGACCTACGTCCATTGCGTGAAGCCATTCTGTAAGACAGCCGCATTTCTTTATGCTGAACTCCATAAACTCCTTATTTGTGGGAGATGAAGTGATAGAGAACATAGCCTCGCCAACTCCGGGGATTGAAAGCATTGCACACTGACCCGGCATATGCTCAAAAACCTTGCCGCCCTCAAGGGCATTTACTCTGAAAGTCTTTACATCGGGAGTATCCTGACGGACATCAGTAACAATGCCCACAAGGGGTATTAATGTATCATTATTCATTACTTATCCTCCAATGCTTTCATTACCTTGACAATATTAAGTGATACGGGACACTTTGAAAGACATCTTCCGCAGCCTACACAGCCGAATTCTCCCTCGTGATTTGAGGGGTGATATACAAGCTTGTGCATAAAACGCTGTCTGAATCGTTCAAGCTGTGATGTTCTTGGATTTCCGTGTGCCATTTGTGTAAAATCGGAATACATACAGGAATCCCAGCAGCGGAAACGCTTTATGCCGTTTCCTGTATCATAGTCACGTATATCGTAGCATTGACAGGTAGGGCATACAAATGTGCAGGTACCGCAGCCGATACAAGCCTCTGAAAGCTCTGCCCATTTCTCGGAATTGAAATGCTCCATAAGTCTTTCGCCGCCGAATGAATCGGTAGTGAGATTTGCAAGGGGCAGACGAGTCATAATTTCTCTTGCCTTTGCCTGAACCTCGGAAAGCTTTGTTACATCGCCCTCCTCCAGCATATCGGAAATTGAAGCCATAAACGCCTTTCCCTTATCGGTAAAGGGAACAAAGAAATAGCTTTCACCGTCAAAATATACGGAAGCATCTCCACCGGGAACAGTAGGATTTATGCCGAAAGTTGTGCAGAAGCAGGTTTCTTCGGGACGAGTACAAGCCATTGTCACGATTGTACCGTGTTCACGGCGGTTTTTATAGAACGAATCAACAGGCTCGGTTAAAAATACGCTGTCCAGAATTTCAAAGCTCTTTGCATCGCAGGCACGCACGCCGAAAACTACGAAATCCTCGTTTTCCTTACGGATATCCTTAACCTCGATAGTCTTTCCGCTTAACTTGAATTCCGCAAGATTTTCCGTCTGTGGGAAGAAGAAATCCTTTGCACTTCTCACGGTATTAAGTGCCTTGCTCAATGTCATTCCGCTTTCGTATTTCTTGTATTCAGCCTGCTTATCCTCACGGTCAACGGGGATATAGAGTGTCTTCTGTGAAGCAATTTTATCGAAAAGCTCATTTATTTTTTCAGCTGAAATTTTAAGCATTACTCAACACCCCTTTCGTGAACGATTGAGGGTTCACAGTCATTTACATCATAATCGGTAAGGGGACATTTTGTAGTTCTGTCCGCACCTGCCTGAAATTCGCCGTAAAAGCTGTTTATATCCTTGATGAATTTTCTGTTGAGCAGGTGTAGAGGAATATTCACGGGGCAAACTCTTGTACATTCGCCGCAGTCAGTACATCTTCCTGCAACGTGGAATGCACGGATAATATGATACATCTGCTCCTCAAAGCTGTCAGCAGCTGCTTTCTGTGCAATACCCGACTTTGGATTGTCAAATACGCAGTTTTCACAAGTACAAGCAGGGCATACATTACGGCAGGCATTGCAGCGGATACACTTTGAAAGCTCTCCCTGCCAGAAATCATAACGCTCCTGTGCTGTCATATTTTCAAGCTTTTCAACCATTTCAAAACGCTTGGAATTGAGAATTGTACCCTCATCGCCTATAAGCTCGTCATATTCAACGTGGAGTTTGCTCTTGCAGTTAGAGCATTTTTCGCTTACAGCCTCGTAATACGGCATAGTTTCTGTGCCGTAGAGAGTTTCGATTTTAAGAGTAAATCCGTCCTTGGAAACTCCTGTAATTCCGTTTATGCCCTTTGCCTTTATCTTTTCAACGTCAAGCTTCGGACCGCCCGGGATACCGATAACGTACACGTTTTCACGGATAATTCTATGCTCGTTCAGAAGCTGATTGAAGCTGTATGTATCGCAGGGTTTGAGGAATGCAAGAATTTTTCCGTCCTTGCGTGATTCTTTTATGAGATATTTTGACAGATTAGCCTGTGTGAAATCGTCACAGACAAAATCTCTTTCAAGCTCCTCTGCTGATTCGAATACAGCAGGTGAGGAATCGTATGCAAATTCGCCCTTTTTCCAGCCCATCACACGATTTACCGTGCCGTCGGCAAGAAGCTCCTTTGCTCTTTTTATCATTGTTTCCTGCATCTCAGATCCTCCAATCTGCGGTTAGGGCCAAGCTTTCTTACATCTTCGGTAAACTGATTCATTACAGCTGCAAACTTTGCTCCCTCTGCGGCAGATACCCATTCAAGACGGGTTCTGTTACGCTCAATTCCGAGGAAGTCAAGCATACTGTAGAGAAGTGTAATTCTTCTTCTTGTGAAATAGTTTCCCGATGTGTAATGGCAATCTCCGGGGTGACAGCCGCATATAATTACGCCGTCTGCTCCCCTCTGGAATGCACGGAGAATAAAAATCGGATTAACTCTGCATGAGCAGGGTACACGGATTATCTTTACATTTGCAGGGTAATTAAGTCTGTTTGTGCCTGACAAGTCTGCTCCTGCATATGAACACCAGTTACAGCAGAAAGCAACGATAACAGGCTCAAAATTTTCATTTACTTGCATATTGCGTCTACCTCCGACATAATCTGGCTGTTTGAGAAGCCGTTGAGATCCATTGCTCCCGACGGACAAGCAACTGTACAAGCGCCGCAGCCCTGACATACAGCAGGATTAACGCTTGCCACACGACGGATAGCCGTTGTGCGGTCAGGCATTCTGAATTCCTTGTTCTCGTATGTAATTGCACCGTATGGACATACCTTTTCACAGGAAGAACAGCCGTTGCACATCATTTCATCGCTGTGGGCAACACATGGGTTGCAGGTGATGCTGTTCTTGCAGAGAAGTCCGATAGCCTTTGCAGCTGCGGCACTTGCCTGTGCAACTGTTTCGGGAATATCCTTTGGTCCCTGACAAGCTCCTGAAAGGAAAATACCTGCTGTTGCGGATTCCACAGGGCGAAGCTTGGGGTGGGCTTCGGTGAAGAAATCGTTTGTATCCATTTGTGTTGTAAGCATTGTTGCAAGCGGACGAGCCGTTTTATCAGGCTCAATTGCAGTTGCAAGAACAACCATATCAGCGTCAATGTGAAGCTGTTCATTTGTAAGCAAATCAGATGCCTGAACGTCAATTTTTCCGTCAGACTTTGGATTTACCTTGCCAACCATACCCTTGATGTAGTGAACTCCGTACTGCTCAACGGCACGGCGGTAGAACTCGTCAAAGTTCTTACCCGGAGTACGCACATCAATATAGAATACATAAACCTCTGTATCGGGATATTTCTCACGGATAAGCATTGCGTGTTTTGCGGTATACATACAGCAGATTTTGGAGCAGTATGGCTTACCCTTTTCATCGTCGCAGCGTGAACCTACACATTGTACGAATACGATTGTGTGAGGGTGCTTTTTATCCGAGGGGCGAAGAAGTGTTCCGCCGTTAGGACCTGCGGCATTCATAAGTCTTTCAAGTTCAAGTGATGTAACAACATCGGGACACCAGCTGTATGCGAATTCGTCATACTTATCGGGCTTAATCGGATTAAATCCCGTAGCAACTACGATTGCACCGTATTTCTGCTCTACAAAGCGGTCAGTCTGCTTGTAGTCAATAGCACCAACGGAGCATACCTTTGAACAAATTCCGCACTTGCCGTTTTTCAGCATAAGGCAGTAATTGGGGTCAATTGATGCTACCTTTGGTACAGCCTGTGCAAAGGGAATATAAACAGCCGTTCTGTTGTCAAGTCCCATATTGAACTCATTGGGTACTTTCTTCATAGGACATTTCTCGGTACAAAGTCCGCAGCCTGTACACTTTGTTTCGTCAACATAACGTGCCTTTTTCTTGATTGTAACTGTGAAATTACCCACAAATCCCTTAACATCGCTGATTTCGCTGAATGAGTGGATTGTGATTTTTTCATTCTGTGCAGCCTCAACCATTTTCGGGGTAAGAATACAAGCAGCACAGTCAAGAGTTGGGAAAGTCTTGTCAATCTGTGCCATTTTTCCGCCGATTGTAGGCTCTTTTTCAACAATATCAACTTCAAAGCCTGCCTCTGCAATATCAAGGGCAGTCTGAATACCTGCAATTCCGCCGCCGATAACCAATGCACGTTTTACAACAGGGCTTTCACCTGCGGTAAGAGGTGTATTGAGATGAACCTTGGCAATTGCAGCTTTACCGAGAACAATAGCCTTATCGGTTGCAGATGCAATTTCCTTGTGAATCCATGAACACTGCTCACGGATATTTGCAATTTCCACAAGATATGGGTTAAGACCTGCTGAAGCAGCAGCCTTTCTGAATGTATTCTCGTGCATACGAGGTGAACAGGAGCAGACAACAACACCTGTGAGGTTATGCTCCTTGATTGATGCCTTTACTAAATCCTGTCCCGATTCGGAGCACATATACTGATAATCCTGAGATATAACAACTCCAGGTTCATTTGCAAGAGCTGCCGCAACTGCCTTTACATCAACGGTAGCTGCTATATTTGTTCCGCAATGGCAGACAAAAACACCTATTCTCTGCATATCTGCTCCTCCTTACTTCGTATATTTTCTGAATGCTGTGACAATAGCCTGCTGGGGCATATCTTCATCAAGCATATCTGGTATCATATCGGGGATAAGTCGGTTATTCCCCTGCTTTCTTACAGCTGTAAGACGTACAGCCTCAACTACCTTTGCAGGCTCAACACCTCTTGGGCATCTCTCCACACAGGCAAAGCAGGTAAGGCATTTATAAAGTGACTCTGAATTGAGAAGCGGCTCTATATTGCCTTTTTCAACCATATATACAAACTGGTGGGGATGATATTCCATTTCATTGAAAGAGGGGCAAGCAGCTGTACATTTGCCGCATCTCATACATTTGCGGACATCAACTCCGCTTGTAATATCAATCCAGTCCTTATCGTACTTATTCATTGCCAGCCTCCTTCAGACCGAGAGCCTCTGCAAGAAGCTCTGTGAAATAGTACACAGGCATATCATTGCCTGAATTTTTCTTCAAATTGTAAAGGCAGAGAGGGCAGGCAGTTATAATCATTTCTGCACCCATTTCCTCTGCGGAAGCCATAACGGCTCCGCTTCTTCTCTCCGCCTGTGCTTTGTCCTCCAACGCAATATATCCGCCGCAGCACTCGTTTCTCTGAGAGTAAATAACGGGAGTTCCGCCGATTGCTCTGATGAAATTCTCCATAATAACTGGATTTTCGGGATTATCCATAGCAAGTGCCTTTGAGGGACGGAGAAGCAGACAGCCGTAATATGCGGCAATTTTTCTGCCTGTAAATGGATTAACAACCTTTTCTTTAAGCTTGTCAAATCCCACTACATCACGTAAAAGCTCCAAATAATGATATACAGCGGTTTCGCCCTTGTACGGGTCATCAAGTCCGAGATAACGCTGTACCTTGACAGCCATTGCCTCGCTGTGGGATATATCATAATTTGTCTGCTTTATTACATTGTGACAGGCTGAACATACTGTAACAAGTCCTGCTGTTTCCTTTGCCGCCATAAGCGTTCTTACAGAGGAAAGTTTTGTAGCAGCCTCATTTGTAGCTGTAGTATACGCACCGCCGCAGCATTGCCAGTTTTCAGGCTCAACAAGACTGATACCGAGAGCTTCTGCGGAAATTCTTGCGTATCTGTCCAGTTCCTTTGCCTTGGTTCTCAATGTACATCCGGGATAATATGTAAATGTTTCCATAGCATTTTCCTTTCTGATTAATACCTTATAGCTAAAAGCTAAAGGCTGATAAATCAAACCATCTGCTCGGGGTGGAATACCTCGTCAAATTTTTCTGCTGTAAGGAATCCCAGTTCAACACAGGCTTCTTTAAGGGAGATATTGTCCTTAAATGCCTTTTTCGCAGTCTTAGCGGCATTTTCATAGCCGATATAGGGATTGAGTGCCGTTACAAGCATAAGTGAATTGTGGAGATTATGGTGCATTTTCTCCTTATTTGCCTTTATTCCAACTGCACAGTTATCGTTGAATGACATAATTGATTCAGCAAGAAGTCTTGCAGACTGTAGGAAATTATATGCACATACGGGCATAAATACGTTCAGTTCAAAATTACCTTGTGATGCAGCCATACCTACAGCTACATCATTACCCATAACCTGAACTGCAACCATTGTCGCCTGCTCGCATTGTGTAGGATTTACCTTGCCTGGCATAATTGATGAACCGGGTTCATTTTCGGGAATGAAAATTTCTCCAAGACCGTCACGGGGACCTGATGCAAGCCAGCGTACATCGTTGGCAATTTTCATCATATCAGCTGCAAGAGCCTTTAATGCACCGTGGGCAAATACAATTTCATCCTTTGAAGTGAGGGAGTGGAATTTATTTGGAGCAGTAATAAATTTCTTTCCTGTAATGTCGCTTATAGCCTCTGCGGATTTCTCAGCAAATCCCTCGGGGGCATTAAGTCCTGTGCCTACAGCTGTACCGCCTAAAGCAAGTTCTTTCAGTTCCTCACAGGAAGAAATAATCATCTTTCTGTCCTTTTCGAGGGAAGAACGCCAGCCGCTTATCTCCTGTGAAAATTTAATGGGAGTTGCGTCCTGCAAATGTGTACGTCCGCTTTTTACAATTCCCTCATTTTCTGCTTCAAGGCGGATAAAGGTTTCAATCAATGTATCAACAGCGGGGATAACCTTATCCTCAATGGCAATTACAGCGGCAATGTGCATAGCTGTGGGGAATGTATCGTTGGAGGACTGGCTCATATTTATATCATCATTGGGATGAAGAAGCTTGCTTCCTGCAATTTCATTTCCTCGGTTAGCTATAACCTCATTTGCGTTCATATTGGACTGCGTACCGCTTCCCGTCTGCCATACAACAAGGGGGAAATGGTCGTTAAGCTCACCGCTTATAACCTCATCGCAAGCCTGTGTAATAGCCGCAAGCTTTTCAGCTGTCATTTTTTCGGGCTTCAGCTGATTATTTGCAATAGCTGCTGCCTTTTTCAAAATGCCGAAAGCATGAGTTATCTCACGGGGCATTGTTTCAATTCCAACTCCGATAGGGAAATTCTGATGACTTCTCTCAGTCTGTGCTGCCCAGTACTTGTCAGCAGGCACTTTTACCTCACCCATAGAGTCGTGTTCAATACGATAATCCATTGTAATTACCACCTTTACAAGCATTTTACATCTCTGCTTTACAGAGATAGTGATTTTTTTAACAAGTGATTACATTTAAAAAAACTTTATGGAAACATTCAGCTTTTATCAGTCGTTTCCGCAAGTTTCACTTTCAGAATTAAGACGATAGGAAAGTGTTGCAAGGCTGTCACCAAGGTGAACATTTTCCACCGAAACATCAGAATGATTTATACGCAGGTCATAGTGTGTGAAATTCCAGAATGCACGGATTCCCTTCGCTATAAGCCTGTCAACCTCTTTTGATGCCGCCTCTTTCGGTATACAGAGAATTGCACAGCGTGGATTGTGTTCTTCACAGATTTTATCAAGCTCATCCATATCTGAAATCTCCACATCGCCTATCTTATCGCCGATAATTGCAGGGTTTGTGTCGAATATTCCCACAAGCTTGAAGCCCTTGCTCTCGAAATTAATATGTGACGCAATTGCTCTGCCGAGATTTCCCGCACCGAGAAGAATAGTCGGTGTAATCTTGTCAAGTCCGAGAATTCTGCCGATTTCAATTTTAAGAGCCGCAACATTATAGCCGTATCCCTGCTGACCGAATTCGCCAAAGCAGTTGAAATCCTGACGTATCTGTGAAGCGGTAAGTCCCATTTTTTCCGCAAGCTCTCTGGAGGAAATGCGGACATATCCGTTGGTTTCCAGTTCGCCTAAAAAGCGGTAATATCTTGGGAGTCGCCTTATAACTGAATTTGATATTGTATTTTTTGACATATTTCTGCCCTTCTTAATCATCTTTAGCTGCGGAAGCTGCTGAAAACAGCTTCCGCATAAAGAGTCTTACATCATCTTATCAAGGTTAACTTTGATTTCTTCAAGGAATGTCTTTGAGTCAACCTTCTTCTTATTTTCAAGCTTGGAAATAAGGTAGAGGTCGCCTGTCATAATGCCGTTTTCGATAGTCTGGATTGTAGCCTTTTCAAGCTTATCAGCAAACTCGCAGAGTTCGGGAGTATTATCAAGCTCGCCTCTCTTGCGGAGAGCGCCTGACCATGCGAAAATTGTAGCAACGGAGTTTGTAGATGTTTCCTCACCCTTAAGGTACTTGTAATAGTGACGCTGAACTGTACCGTGAGCAGCCTCATACTCGTAAATTCCGTCGGGAGAAACGAGAACAGATGTCATCATAGCAAGTGAGCCGTAAGCTGTGGAAACCATATCAGACATAACGTCGCCGTCATAGTTCTTACAAGCCCAGATGTAGCCGCCCTCAGAACGGATAACTCTTGCTACAGCGTCGTCAATGAGTGTGTAGAAATACTCAATGCCTGCTGCCTCATACTTTTCCTTGTACTCGTTGTCGTAGATTTCCTGGAAAATATCCTTGAATCTGTGGTCGTACTTCTTGGAAATTGTATCCTTTGTAGCAAACCATACGTCCTGCTTTAAGTCAAGACCGTAGTTAAGACAAGCTCTTGCAAAACCTGCAATTGAGTTGTCGAGGTTGTGAAGTCCCTGAATGATACCGTCAGATTTTGCAAAATCGTGAATAAGCTCACGTGTTTCGTTGCCCTGTGCGTCAGTTACAACAAGTTCAGCCTTGCAGCCCTTTTCAACACGGATTTCAGCATTCTTGTAAACATCGCCGTAAGCGTGACGAGCAATTGTGATAGGCTTTGTCCATGTGGGGATATATGGCTCAATTCCCTTAACGATAATGGGAGTTCTGAATACTGTACCGTCAAGAGCGGCTCTGATTGTACCGTTAGGTGACTTCCACATCTGTGTGAGGTTGTACTCAGGCATTCTTGCAGCGTTTGGAGTGATTGTAGCACACTTTACAGCAACGCCGTACTTCTTTGTTGCCTCAGCAGAATCAAGAGTAACCTGATCCTTAGTTTCCTCACGGTGCTTAAGTCCGAGGTCGTAGTACTCTGTGTTAAGCTCTACATATGGAACGAGGAGAATATCCTTGATCCACTGCCAGAGGATTCGTGTCATCTCGTCGCCGTCCATCTCGACGAGGGGTGTTTTCATAATAATTTTAGCCATTGGTTTTTACCTCCATTTTTTAATGTCCGCATACTTATATGTAGAGAATTGAAACAATACCCAATAAAATAAGGTGTGCGGGATAGAATATATAAAATATCCATTTAGTATGCTTTGATCCGCCTCTTTCGCCGTTATACATTGTCAACAGCGGAATTGGCAGAAATACCCCTAATTTGTAAAGATTCTGCAGAACTACTTCAGGTGCAGTAAATAAATATTTGAAAATCGGGATTATAAGCACCAAAAATGCAACTGCTCCAAAGCCAGCAAGCTGTTGTTTCTTATTTCCCCTTGCAAGCTCAAAGGCAAAGGTAAACAACAGTGCTTTACTTCCCCAATCGCAATATTCTGTAAGCATTGCTATAACAAGCAATGCAACGTATTTCCATACAGTCGGAATTTTTTCGTGATTGTATATATGCAACCCGATAAGACACAGAAAGAGCGTAGTTATCATACTCTCATTACATTTTCCGAAAAAGCTTTCCGTCTTATAAAAACAGTATGCAAAGTGGGAGATCACCGCAAATATTCCCATACGCATAACATATTTTTTAAAATTGCTTGTATGGTGATAGCCCTCCGAGAGAAAAAAACACATAACAGGAGCTGTTATTCTGCCTATAGCATGCATAATTTGTCCCAACGGAGAAGCTGTTGGAATTGCAAGCCAGCCGATATGATCTATAAACATGGCAAGGATTGCAATGTACTTCAAGTCAGAAGCAGTTATACCTTTCTTTTTCATAGGAACAGCCTCCATTTTATTTTTCAACCAGACAGACAATACTCAACATCAAAACAATACCGATGAAAAAGACAATTATTTCCATAAGAACAGCTCTTTGATTTGCCTTATACGGCTCACCGATTTTCAGAAATATTTTTTCTGTAAGGTCAAATAATTTCTTTCCAATAAATGAGAAAATAAGAAAAAACACGAGAAAAGAGCATGATATAGCGATTGCTGCGGGGCTTGATTTGCTGAGTTTTGTATCCGAATTTACCACAAAGCAAACCTCTATTATCATAATTGCTAAGGAGAATGCAACAGCATATAAGCATCCCGGCTTATGTTTTCTGCCTTCAAAGTGTATCTTCATATATCCCCCTTTAATCCCAACTGTTGATACTTTCAGATACTGATGATGAATTTTCATTGTAAACTTCAACAAGCAAAGGAACAAATATAAATAAAAGAATTACACCGAAAAACACAGCAACCTCAGTAAGCTTTGCAAAGAATTGTGCTTTTTTGCGATTCTTTTTACATTTACTGAATTTTCGCTCTGTAAAATCAAATATCTTTTTCCCTGCCTTACAGCAAATCAGATAGAAAGCAATAAACAGTATTAAAGCAATGCTTTTAACCCAAAGCTGAACAGAATGTTCTGACCACCATATTCCGATAACGACAGATAATGGAATCATCAGCAATAAACCGTATAGACAGCCGGGAAAATATCTTGCTGCACCCTTTAATCTTCTTTTCATATCCTCACCTGTTGATTATGTCAATCAGTTATTGCAATTATGGCGAAAATAATAATCCAGAAAGCCACAATAATAACGTGTCGGATTACCGCATATTTCAAAGCGATACCCTGACGGTACACGCTGTTGAGTACGCCCAGTCCCACAGCACCGATTGCTCCAAATACAGGATATGCCGCACCGCCCATACCAAACATTTTTGTAAGGGCAAGACCAAGAAGAAAGCCAAGTATATTCGGCAGCATAGTCACAAAAAAGCCTATATCAAAGCCGTTGCGTCGTGCGTCCCATGATGTGCTGCCCATATTTCTGTACATATCGGTGTAAGAATCAGCACTATGAACTGTATCGTCAAAAATGTCCTTGATAATTTCTAAAATTCTCATAAATAATCCCCTTTTATTATATCATTGCCACAAGCAGCATAATCATCAATATGCCGAATAAAAGCAGACCGATGACATCAACTGCCTTTTGAAATTTTGTCCATTTTCCGCTTTTTGCGTGTCTGAAAAGGTTAATACCCCATAGTACCATAATCAGACCAACAAAAAATATCAGAATTCTGAGCATACCCTCCGCAGAATCAGCTGCGGAGAGCATTACTGTCAGATTAGTTTTCATTATTTCATTGACTCTCTTGTAAAGTCAAGAAGTCCGCCTGCAAGGATAATATCCTTTGTACGTCCTGAAAGTTCGCAGAGTACAGGGATTTCTGCACCATTTGTCTTGTTTACAACTGTAAGTTCAGACTTGCCCTCAGCAATATCCTTTCTTACGTCAGCAAGTACAAGAACATCGCCCTCGTTAATCTTGTCGTAGTCAGCCTCGTTTACGAATGTAAGAGGAAGAATACCTGCATTTACGAGGTTTGCACGGTGAATACGTGCGAAGGACTTAACAAGAACTGCCTTAACTCCGAGATAGAGAGGAGCAAGTGCAGCATGCTCTCTTGATGAACCCTGTCCGTAGTTTGAACCGCCTACGATAATGCTCTTTCCAAGTTCCTTTGCTCTTGTTGGGAATGCCTCGTCACATACAGCAAAGCAATGCTGTGAAATAGCGGGAATATTTGAACGGAGAGGAAGAATCTTTGCACCTGCGGGCATAATGTGGTCAGTTGTGATGTTATCGCCAACCTTTAATGATACAGGAGCATCAATTGTTTCAAGGAGAGGTGCTGTATCTGGATAAGGCTTGATGTTTGGTCCACGGAGGATTTCAACGCTGTCCATTTCCTCAGCAGGTACAGGTGCAACAACCATATTGTCGTTGATTGTGAATTCCTCGGGAAGCTTGAACTCAGGCATATCGCCGATTTCCATTGGGTCTGTGAGGTAGCCTGTAATAGCGGAAATAGCAGCCATTTCAGGAGATACGAGATAAATCTGACCGTCCTTTGTTCCTGAACGTCCCTCGAAGTTTCTGTTGAATGTACGGAGGGAAATACCCTTTGAGTTAGGTGACTGTCCCATACCGATACATGGACCGCAGGCACTTTCAAGAATTCTTGCACCAGCGTCAATGAGAGTTGCCAAAGCACCGTTTTCAGCCATCATATTGAGAACCTGCTTAGAGCCGGGAGCAATAGCAAGTGATACGTCTGGGTGAACTGTCTTGCCCTTTAAGATGTGAGCAACCTTGAGCATATCAAGGAGTGAGGAGTTTGTACATGAACCGATACAAACCTGGTCAATCTTGAGTTTACCGATTTCCTCAACGCTCTTTACGTTGTCGGGAGAATGAGGACAAGCAGCAAGAGGCACAAGTTCGCTGAGGTTGATGTTCAGTTCTTCATCGTATACAGCGTCCTCATCAGCTGAAAGGGGAACCCATACTTCCTCACGCTTCTGAGCCTTGAGGAACTGCTTTGTGATTTCGTCAGAGGGGAAAATTGAAGTTGTAGCACCAAGCTCTGCACCCATATTTGTGATAGTTGCACGCTCAGGAACTGAGAGAGTCTTAACGCCCTCGCCTACGTACTCAATAACCTTGCCTACGCCGCCCTTAACGGACATTCTTCTGAGAACTTCAAGGATAACGTCCTTAGCAGCAACCCATGGACGAAGCTTTCCTGTAAGGTTAACCTTTACAACCTTAGGGCAAGTTATGTAGTATGCACCGCCGCCCATAGCTACAGCAACGTCAAGTCCGCCTGCACCGATAGCAATCATACCGATACCGCCGCCTGTGGGAGTATGGCTGTCTGAGCCGATAAGTGTCTTTCCTGGAATACCGAATCTTTCAAGGTGAACCTGGTGACAGATACCGTTGCCTGGACGTGAGAAGTAGATGCCGTGCTTCTTAGCAACAGAACCGATGAAACGGTGGTCATCTGCGTTTTCGAAACCACTCTGGAGTGTGTTGTGGTCGATATATGCAACTGAACGCTCTGTCTTTACTCTTGGTACACCCATAGCCTCAAATTCAAGGTATGCCATTGTACCTGTAGCGTCCTGTGTAAGTGTCTGGTCAATCTTTATTCCGATTTCCTGACCTTTTACATACTCACCGTCAACGAGGTGAGCTTTCAAGATTTTTTCAGTAAGTGTTAAACCCATTTTTAATCATTCCTTTCCTGCGGTTTGATACCGCTATCCACTATATATTTTACACTATTTCACGAACTTTGTCAAGAAATAAACAATGTAAAATATAGCTTGATATCCCTTTTTGTTAGTACGTCAAAACATCATAAATATAATCGTTCGGTAAAAAAGAAATCCCCGAAAAATCAAATCTTCAGGGATTATTATGTAATATTCAGTTTTGAACTCATATTTAAATAATCAAAAATGCAGCACATATACCAGAAAACAAGTTGGAAATAGTATGTATAATCCAACTTGGAATTATCGAACCATTCGAATACTTCTCATTAATATATCCCATAAACCATGCTATAACACCAGTAAATATGATTATCAAAATAGCTTTTACTACACCTACAAGCAAAAAGAACATTGCTCCATGCAACACACCAAATAATAATGCTTGAATAATATTTGCTATATTAAATCCAAACTTATTTGCCAATCTCTTTAATAAGAATCCTCTAAATAACAATTCTTCCGGAAATGCAGTATTAAAAGCAGCATAAACAACTATTGCCGGAATTGCCATGATTCCAAGTCCTGTAAATTCAGAAGCTGCTGTTTCAATCCCTTTTATCGCATATAGGGTTATTGCTCCTGAAAATAAAAAAGCAATGGAAACAATAATAATTGCAGTTAATGTTTTCTTGCCGCCCTCAATTTTCTTCAATCCAATCCACTCAACAAATTTTTGTTGTTTTCTTGCAGTTGCCAACCACCAAATAAATGGTATAATCGCAAACAAAATTATTTGCACTATACTACTCACCACTTTGCTGATAAATAAATTCATATGACACCTCCAAATTTTCTTTCTCTTGTTTCTCCTTATCAGAGGTCATAACAAACTATACACTCTGATAATTCGAAAATGTTTAGGGCATCTCTAAAAACTCGTTTGATTAAAGAAAAAACAGATAGGTATGACAGCTGCAAGGAAACCTTCCGAAGGCGTGCTTTCGCACTCCGAGGGAGGTTGACGAAATAGATGTCGTGCATAGCTGTTTTTTCTCAAAAGGGGTTTTTAGAGATGCCCTTTAGTTTAAATATCATTTCTGATTATATCATCAAGAGTCTGTCTTTTAACTGCAATTCTTGATTCGCCGTTATTTACGAATACAAGTGCAGGTCTGCAAAGTCTGTTATAATTTGAGGACATTGAGAAATTATACGCACCTGTGGCACATACGGCTATAATATCCCCTGATTCTGCGTGCTGGAGAGGCATATTTTCACCGATAAGATCGCCGCTTTCACAGCATTTGCCTGCAATAGTAACTCTTTCGGAGCGTTCCTCCCCTGCCTTATTTGCTACAATTGCCTCATACTCGGATTTGTAGAGGATATATCTGGGATTATCCGCCATACCGCCGTCAACAGAAACATATGTTCTTATATTGGGAATTTCCTTTCTTGTACCCACGGTATACAGCGTAATTCCTGCACTTGCGGCAATTGATCTGCCTGGCTCGATATAGATGAAAGGACGGTTGATTCCGAGATTTTCACACTCAGAAATAACCACCTGTGAAACTCTCTCCATAAATACACCGAATGGCTGCGGATCGTGTTCTTCAAGGTATTTTATACCAAATCCGCCGCCAAGATTAAGTCCCTGAATTTCATAATTCAGCTCATTTTTAATCTTAGCAATAAGTTCAAGCATTACCTTTGCAGCTTCCTCAAAGGGAGCAATATCGAATATCTGTGAGCCTATATGGCAATGCAGACCGTAAAGTTCCGCATTTTCGCAGTTTATAGCCTCTTTTACAGCGTCAAATGCCTCACCTGTTTCAAGGGCAAAACCAAATTTGCTGTCAATCTGTCCTGTTTTTACAAAATCGTGGGTATGTGCGTCAATTCCTGGCTTGATACGGAACATAATGTGCGGCTTTTTACCCATTTTTCCCGCAATTTCAGAAAGTCTGCGGAGTTCGTCGATATTGTCAACAATGATATGTCCTACACCAACTTCAAGGGCATATTCAAGTTCCTCATTTGTCTTATTATTGCCGTGGAAACCGATTTTCGCAGGGTCAAATCCAGCCTTTACAGCGGTATAAAGTTCACCGATAGATACAGCATCAAGACCAAGTCCCTCGCTTGCAACTATACGGCACATTTCCATACATGAAAGTGCCTTGCTTGCATAGTGAACTCTGCCTTTTTCGCCGTAGAATTTTCTGATATTTTCATTGAATTCACGGCAGTTTTTACGCACAAGCACCTCGTCCATAACATAGAGAGGTGTGCCGTATGTCTTTGCCAACTCAACAGTATCAGCACCGCCGATAGTGAGATTGCCATTCTCGTTTATACTTAAATTTTCAGATACAAACATTTTTAATCTTCCTTTCGGACAGATAATCAATCCTCTGTCACTTCTTCAACAATTGCCCTCAGTTCCTCAACTCCCTCAAAGGTAACAGAGGAAAAGGGTATAACGTGCATATCCTCAAAGCACGGTATTTCGCTTTTAAATGCCTCCATACGCTTTTCACGCTCCATTTTTTTCAGCTTATCAGCCTTTGTGAGAACGAGAATAAAGGGCATTTCCGTATCAATGAGGAAATCAATCATCTTTAAATCGTCCTTTGTGGGAGCGTGTCGCATATCTACCAGCATAAATACAATACGAATATCTCTTTCGGAGCTGAGATAGCCGTCAATAAGTCCAGACCAGCGTTCTTTCTCCGACTTTGCAACCTTGGCATAACCATAGCCCGGGAGGTCAACAAAGTATATATTTTCCAGACCGTAAAAATTTATAGTAGCGGTTTTTCCCGGAACTGAACTTACTCTTGCAAGATTTTTACGGTTGAAAAGTTTATTTATAAGCGTGGATTTTCCCACATTTGAATGACCTGCAAAGGCGATTTCTACTCTGTCGCCCTGCGGTAACTGGGAATATGTACCGTAGGAGGCTACAAATTCCGCTTTATTGTAATTGAGTTTCATAGCAGTCCTCCTTATATAATCGCATTTTCCAGAACATTTGTGAGAGTTTCCGCAAATACAAATTCAAGATTATTTTTAACAGCGTCGTCAACTTCTTCAAGGTCAGGCTTATTGTCAATGGGAATAATCACCTTTTTAATGCCAAGCTTGTACGCTGCCATTGTCTTTTCACGGAGTCCGCCAATTGGAAGAACCTTTCCGTGGAGAGTGATTTCGCCTGTCATAGCCACATCTGAGCGAACCTTGCGGTCTGAAAGTGCGGACACAAGAGCCGTTGTCATTGTTACGCCTGCGGAGGGACCGTCCTTTGGAACTGCACCCTCGGGAGCGTGAATGTGAATATCCTTCTTTGTGAAGAATTCCTTGTCAATGCCATATTTATCGGCAATACTGCGGACATAGGTAACGGCAATTTTGGCACTTTCCTTCATTACATCACCAAGAGAGCCTGTAATTTCAATCTTTCCTGTTCCCTCAAGTGCAAGTACTTCAAGGGGCATAACAGTACCGCCAACAGCTGTCCACGCAAGTCCGTTTACAACTCCCACCTGATCCTTATCGGAACTGAGGTCACGGGTATATTTGTGGACACCAAGCCACTTTTCAACGTCCTTAGCCTTTATGCTTATTCTCTTTGCGTCGCCGTCAGCTATCTTCTTAGCCGCCTTTCTGCAAAGTGAAGCAATGCGGCGTTCAAGATTTCTTACACCTGCTTCTCTTGTGTAATATGCGATAATATCATCAATTGCATCATCGGCAATTTTAAGCTGTGTGCCTTTAAGTCCGTGTTCGCCAAGCTGTTTTGGAATTAAATGGTCCTTTGCAATGTGGAATTTCTCCTCCGCCGTATAGCTGGGAAGTTCAATAAGCTCCATACGGTCAAGAAGCGGAGAGGGAATATTTCCCACATCATTGGCAGTTGTTATAAATACCGCCTTGCTCAGGTCAAAGGGAACTTCAATGAAGTGGTCACGGAATGCACAGTTCTGCTCGCTGTCCAGAACTTCAAGCATTGCAGATGAGGGATCGCCCTTAATATCGCTGCAAAGCTTGTCTATTTCATCAAGAAGAATCATGGGATCAGCTGTTCCCGCCTGCTCCATAGCAGCCATAATTCTGCCGGGCATTGCACCTACGTATGTCTTTCTGTGACCTCTTATATCAGCCTCGTCACGGACTCCGCCGAGAGATACACGGACATATTTTCTTCCCATAGCCTTTGCAATAGAACGGGCAATTGATGTTTTACCGATTCCGGGAGGGCCTGCAAGACAGATAATCTGTCCCTTTATATCGGGATTAAGGGTATGAACCGCAAGAAATTCAAGTATGCGTTCCTTTACCTTTTTAAGTCCGTAATGCTCATCATCAAGGATAGTTTCAGCCTTATCCATAGAAATTTTAGTCTTTGTATATTTTCCCCAAGGGAGAGATAAAACAGTATCAAGATAATTCTTGATTACAAATGCCTCCTGTGATGCTGAGGGCAGCTTTGCAAGTCTGTCAGTTTCACGAATAAGCTTGTCACGGCTTTTTTCGTCAATTTTAAGCTTGATTATCTTTTCACGAAGCTCGTAAACCTCGTCAACTTCATCATCGCCCAGCTGTTCCTGAATAATTCTCATCTGCTCACGGAGATAGAATTCACGCTGTCCCTTGTCAATGCTCATTCTTGTCTGCTCGTTAATTTCATTTTCAAGTTCAAGAATTTCCACCTCTGCGGCAAGAAAAGTCGCAAGAAGTGTAAGCTTTCTGATAATATTTGTTTCCTCTAAAAGAGTCTGCTTATCACGATAATTGATATTTGAGTTAAAGCAGACAGCCTCGAAAAGCTTCACAGGATTTGACTGTGCCATAACGGCAGAGAGCAATTCACGGGGAATTTTCGGAAAAAATGAAGTATAACGCTCAAAAATATCCTTGACTGTGCGGACAAGTGCCTCCGCCTCCAGTTCGTTATACTTACTTCTTGAATAAGTCGGCACACGCTTTACCTGTGCAAGGAGAACGTCGCCCTCATCAGTAAGCGAAGTCATTTCAGCCCTGTACATTCCCTCAACGAGAACCTTTACCACATTATCGGGGAGCTTTAAAATCTGCTTTATCTCAGCGACAACGCCCACCTTAAACAAATCCTTTTCAGTTGGCTTTTCAACTTCAATCTCCTCCTGTGCCACGAGGAAAACATAGCCGTCGCCCTTTACTGCTCTTTCAACGGCATTGATTGTCTTTTCTCTCGCTGCGTCAAAATGCATTACCATTTTCGGGTATGCAACCATTCCCTTTAACGCAACTGCATAAAACGTATTGGATTTTTTATTATTCTGTTCCATATTTATCCTTCTCCAAACTATCGCTCCACCAATTAACTTTTGAATTTTCCATACTGCTTGGTGAAGCAATACAATTTATCCGAGTTACATTTTTCTATATACATTATATTATACTATATTCTTATAAAAAAAGCAAGTTCAAGTTACAATAATATTAAAGGTTATATTTTTTTGTCAGAAATATATTGATTTCTTGTAAAAAGTATGTTATAATATATCTATATTGATATAAAGGAGTAAAAAACAAATGAAAAAAATTGCTGTAATCGGTGCTATGCCCTCAGAACTTGCTGACATTCGTCTTATGCTTGGTGAGGCTGAAATTAAAAGAATTTCAGGCTTTGACTTCTACATAAATGAGTACAAGGGAAATAAAATCATCAATGCCTGCTGCGGTATCGCTAAGGTTAATGCCGCACTTTGCACACAGGTTTTGATTGACAATTTCTCACCTGATTACGTTATAAATGCAGGTGTTGCAGGGGGTATGAATACTGCTGTTAAAGTCTGCGATATCGTTATTTCAACAGAAGTTCTCCCCCACGACCTTGACCCTCATTTCCTTGCAGATTATCCACCATACTGTGCAGTTTTCAAAGCTGATGACAAGATTATGGATACTGCTGAAAAGGTTTGCGGTGAATTTTCTGTAAATTCTTTCCGTGGACGTATTGTTTCAGGTGAACAGTTTATTTCAGATAGTGCCGTAAAAGCCGCTATACAGGAGAAATTCGCTCCTTATGCCGTTGATATGGAAAGTGCAGCTGTAGGTCATTGCTGCTTCCTCAACGAAATGCCCTTTGCAAGCATCCGCTGCATTTCAGACAATGCCGACGACGAAGGTGCAATGTCATTTGATGAATTCGAAAAAATTGCTGCAAAGCGTGTGGCTGAAATCGTTCTCAGAATGACAGAATTACTGTAAAAAACTCCCCTGAGGGAGATAAAAAAGGAGAAATAATTATGAAAAAATCACTTTCACTCTTATCCGCCGCAGTCCTCACTGCCTCATGCCTTTCTATCACAACTGCAAGTGCAGATGTAGAAGCAACACCTCTTTTCTACATGAAAGCGGCAGAATCAGGCAATTATGAAATCAACGGCGAAATGAATGTTATCAAGATTGATTCACTTGAAACAGAAATGACAATCAGTGCAAAGATTTATTTTTCTGACGATTCCAAGGGTGCGTGGAGCATTTCACCAAAGTGGAATTCCAATTCTGAGCATATCAAAATTACAAATGTGTATAACCCACTTGAAGATGGCAATCTTAAGGAATTTGCTTACGCTGAAAAAGATGCAGACGGAAATCTTATAGTTTCCAGAAACGGATGCGACTATTCTGTTAATAAAAATTACGGTTCCCACAATTTCACTGTAAGAAGTGCTGACGGAAAAGCACTTGTTCCCTACGGTGAATGGTCAGATTCATACCCTCTTTTGACCTTTGATTTCACAATTGACGCTGATACTCCCGACGGTACATATGAAATTTTCTTTACTAAAGATGAGGATAATGCTACAAGATGTGCTATGGACGCAGCAAACGGCAATACAATTTACACATTCCCCGACAATCCTCCAAGCCTTTCAAACCTGACAATTATTATCGGAGAAGATGCGCAGGCAGGTGACATTTCCTTACAGGGCAAGCCTGTTGAGGCTGCACCCGGAGAAAAGGTTGAAGTTGATTTCGTAATCAATGCTCCCGAAAATACAAAATCAGGAATAAGCGGCGTATTCTTCAAGGTTGACTCAGGTGAAAAGCTCAATTTTGTTTCAGCTGAATTCGATGACGCTTTCAATTTTTATGGAATGTACAACGCTGAAACAGGCGAAGTTGCTTTTGCAAATCCCGATGGAAAAGATGTTCCTGCATCAAACGGCGATACTTTAGTAACTTTGACATTTGAAGTTCCTGCCGATGCCGCAAAGGGCGATGTTTACAAAATCGGATTGAACGGACTTGAAATAGTAAATACTAACGGTGTTAATGTTACATCAAATGCAGCTATTCAGCCCGTTGAAATCAAAGTAACTGATTCCCTTACACCAAATTACGGTGACATAAATCTTGACGGTGTTGTTGACGCTTCTGACGCTTCAATGGCTCTTGTTGAATATGCTTCAATGTCAACAGGCGACGGTACAACTCTCAACGCTCAGCAGGCACTCAACGGTGACGGCAACTTTGACGGCACAGTAAACTCCAGTGATGCTTCTGATATTCTTTCTTACTACGCTCATGTACAGACATCAGGAGATGACGCTAAAACATTCCTCGATTTCTTTAACAGAAAAGCACCTGTGTGAAAATAAAATAATATAGGGACGTTCCGATTTTGGAGCGTCCCTTTTTGCCGTAAGGGCATCTCTAAAAACTCGTTTGATTAAAGAAAAAACAGATAGGTGCGTCAGCTGCAAGGAAACCTTCCGAAGGCGTGCTGCCGCACTCCGAGGGAGGTTGACGATGCAGATGTCGTGCATAGCTGTTTTTTCTCAAAAGGGGTTTTTAGAGATGTCCGTAAGCCTATACAAGATTATTTTTTATTGCATATACCGCAAGCTGTGTGCGGTCTTTAAGTTTCAGCTTTTCCAACAGCTTTGATATACTGTTGCGGACAGTTCCCTCCGCAAGAAAAAGCTCAGCGGCAATTTCCTTGTTGTCGTATCCCTCGCATATCAGACGGAGAAAATCCACTTCACGTTCAGTTAAATCAAGATTTTTCGGAGCCTGCTTCACAGGCTCTTTTTTTATTGCCTGAAAAACATTGTCGCAGAATACGTTAATTCCCCCTGCCACAGCCTTGATTGAATTTATAACCTGTGCGCTGTCCATTTCTTTGAGAATATAGCCGTCTGCACCGCTTGCCATAGCCTTTTCCACCGTTTCCTTATCGTCAAATGTAGTGAGAACAAGCACCTTTATGCCTTTCAGCTTGTCCTTAATCTGACGTGTGCCGTAGCCTCCGTCAAAATCGGGCATACGCATATCCATAAGCACCACATCGGGTTCAAGCCGCAATGCAAGTTCATATGCCTCCTTGCCGTTGCCAGCCTCCCCCACTACCGTAATATCGGGTTCGCCTGCAAGCACAGCCTTTAAGCCCATACGCAAAACTGCCACATCATCTGCAATAAGCACCTTAATCATATTATCATCCTTTCTCTACGGGAATTTTTATCATCGTAGTAAATCCCTCACCCTCTACAGAGGAGAATTTCACCGTTCCGCCTAAATCCTCTATGCGGCGGCGAATACCGCTTAAACCGTTATTTTCCTTGATTTTACCGCAGCCCTTGCCATTGTCAAAAATGTAAAGTTCCAGTCTGTCGCCAAGAAATTTTATGATTATATCAATTCTCTCCGCCGATGAATAACGCATTGTATTTGTAACGGTTTCCTTGACGGAATCATAAATCTGTCGTATACAGAAAGCATATCGGCTGTCCTCCGTACCCTGCACGCACACGTCAATATCAACAGTCCGCACCGCATCTGTTACGGTTTTAACTGCCCTTGTTACAGAGGTCATAAATTCGTCATCACGGAGATTGTTTATAGAGCATCTCAGCTGTGTAATTCCGCTTCGGGATAAGCCGTCAATTTCCGCTATATATTGCGGAATTTCCGTAAATTTTCCGCTTTTCAGTTCCGTCTGAGTAATCTTTGCAAGGGAGCTTATCATTGTAAACGTGTGACCTGCGGAGTCGTGAATTTCCTGTGCAATTCTGTTTCGCTCATGCTCAATTGACAGCTTTTTCTCTGTCTGTGCCAGTTCAAAATATTCGGTTATGTTGCTTATGAGAACAATTTCTGCAATTTCAGTTCCCAATTCATTTAAAATCAGACTTTTTTTCACGCTGTATCGCTCATTTTCCACAGAAAATTCCGCTGAATTTCCCGTAAAATCAATGACCTCGCCCGAAAGTTCCGATAAAGCCGAACACAGTTCCGAAATATGGCTGTATTCCGCAGAAACAAGAGTTTTCATCGCCTTATTTCTATACGTCACATTTCCCTCAGTATCGAATACCGCCGCCGCTGTTTCGATATTGTCAAAGGTGTCCTGAATGGCTATCTGATTAATGTCAAGAAGTCCGTAACGCCTTATCGCCACAAGCACCATTATAACAGAAAATGCAAAAAACAGCGGTGTAAGCTCGATTTCAGATTTAATTACACCGCAGAGAGTCAGCATATTTATCATAAGCGGAACAAGTGCCGCCAATGCTAAAAACATTGACTGGGCGGAAATTACTTTTCCCTTTGAATGGCGGATAAACATAAGGGAAATTCCCCATATAATGAATATGTAGAATAAAAGCTGGAAAATGTAAAATAACATTCCGTAGCTTATGCCGTTTATGCCGAATTCCCTGTAATACAGCTTGTGAAGCGGATTTGTGATAATTGCAGCATACATTACAACGGACAAAATCGGAAGAAAATCTGCCATTTTTCTGAATTTCGCCGATGTTTCCGAATATTCAGCAGAAAACATAAGCCAGAATGACGGGAAACAGCATATTCCCACATAGCCTATAAGATAGCTGATTTTAAGCTGCATATCATTGACGGAAAATAAAATCAGAAGCTGTGACACAAGCCACATCACAATTGACATCTGACAGACAATGAAAAGCCGTGTCATTTTATTTTTATTTCCTCTGGACAAAATCCAGCCTACCGTCCCCAGCATACCTGTAAGACCTATAATAAGCAGGGCTGTAGCCAATATTTTTACCGCCATATTTTCATTCCTTTCAATGGCAATTCCGCACGTATAAAACGTGCGGTATGCCCTGATATTTAGGGAACCTCTAAAAACCTCCCTTACGGCTGAATTTCTATGATAAACATTATTTGCTGTGTTGCCAAACCTTGCAATACATCAAGTATTACTGCGGTTCGTCGCCTTGCAAATAATATTTATCATGTACGAAATTCATCTCGTATTCCGGTTTTTAGAGAACCCCTTTATTTTTTACCCCAATCCCTGTTCTTTGAAAACTTAGTAATAATCAAAGCTAAAATGCTTCCAATCATTGCACTTACTGTATAAGTTCCCATGAATGTCGCAAAATATTGATTTTCTGCCATTACGCTCTCGGAATTTACTGCATACGAACCGAGATAAACTGCAAGACAAGCAATTGAAGCCAATGAAGATATAATCATTGGTAAAAATTTTACTGCTCTGCATTTTACTTTGCTTGCCATAACATATTGAATACTGCTGAAAATCGCCAAAATCAAAATTGGTAATAATATTTTCATTGTAATACCTCCTCGTTTTTATGCAAATAACTGAATTACGCATTACGAATTACGAATTACGCATTATCACACTCACCATGTCCAGTCTGAAAATGTCTTTGAAACTGTCGCCTTGATTGATTCGCCCTTTTTGCGTGATGCCTCGTTAACAGCGGCAATTGCGATGAAGATAACGCCTACTGCAAGGAGATATACCCACCAGCCTGCTGATGTGAAATACTTAGCTGTGAGAAGAATTGTGAGAATTACAAGAGCGATTGAAGATACGCTGAACCATGTCTTGCTCTTGGCGTAGAATGAGAAGATGAGAACTGCTGCTGTTACTGCAAGTACGAAAATTCTGTTGAGCATATTGTCGTGTCCGATTCCGTCAACTATAAGTCCTGCAAATGCAAGGATGAACATTATTGTTGAGATAATTCTTGAAGCGTCCTTGTGATTTCTCCAGATAAATCTGTATACAACACCAAGGAGAAGAATAATTCCGAGATTGATTTTGCTTGAAACGAGAGATGAGTCAAATACAAAGAACTGTCTTGTGATAAATGCAAAGGCTACAAAAAATGCTGATACTGAAAGAATAACTGCCGCTGCATTTTTATTTGTGTTTTTCTTGATGAATGCTGCTACAAATACAGCAATTGCAATGTAAATGAGGAAGCTTGTTACGTTGTCAATTCCTGAGATGCCGAATAAAGCGATTACCGATACAGGAAGAAGTACGTCAATGTTAATTCTGTCATCCTTTTTGCAGATTAAAGATTCGGGGAATATAATTCTTGATGCAATTACAAGAACTGCAAATAATCCGAACATAAGGTAATCTGAAATTCTGTCGCTTACGATATTTTCACCGATAATTTCTTTTAATGTAACTACCAATGCAATAACAGAACCTGCTGCAGTGATGTTGCATTTCATAAAACAGGAAATGATGAAATGCAATACGATAACTGAAAGTGAAATAAAGCAGAATTCTGTATATCCTGAGATTGCGAAAAGTGCGAATACTGCGGCTGTCATAAGGCTGTATGACGCTGTGTGTGCCTTAACAGGGTGGTTTGCATGGAAGCTGAATGAAATTTTAGGAAGAAACAGGAGGAATGATGCCATAACCACATACAGCAGTGCAAGAATACCATATACTGCAACATAAAGCTTATCCGTTGTTTCATTGTATACGTATAAATTGTCATAGATGTTGTATGCCATGCAAATGGGCATTATCGGAAGTGCGATACCTGCAACAAACTGAATATCCTTTGAGTTGTGGAGGCAATATCCCATTATAAATACTGTGAGGATAAATGGGAAAAGAAGATTTAATCCGTATACTGCGTCAAAGTTTGCATTAAGGGCAACAATTGAGCCTATGATAAATCCGATGAATGAAACAACCTTTGATGCTGTGAGATTTTCGGGAATTAAGCAATTGATAAGGTAAATCACAAATGTGATTGCTCCGAAAAGAAGCATTGCCCAAGGCTCACCGATTTCGCCCTCAAATCCGCCTGTTACTATGAGAGCTGTGTAAAAACCGATAATATCTGCAAAAATGAACATCCACTTCTGATTTTTAAGGAAACCATAGCCGAAAAGCTGAACGAGAAGTATGCCAAGAACTGCAAATGTATACCATGTAGCGTCAATTGTTGTTGCAACTACATAAACCATAGCAATAATCTGATAGAGAACAGCTGAGATGTCGCTGATGATTTCAGCAGGATTTTCAAACGCTGTACCCTTATGAGGCTTGAAAATGTGAATAACTGCTGTAATGATAAGCTGTGCAAATCCGATAAGAACTGCATACTGATCAAAATTGTCTGAAAACTGCATACAAAGGAAGATGATTGCAATTGAAATAAATGAAAATCCTGTGTAGTAGAATGAGGGATGCTTATAGAAGTTCTGACCTGCAAAAGCAGATACAGCTGCAAGTGATGCCATAACTGCAAGGAACATTCCGCAGCCAAGTCCGTCAAAGCTGAACCATTCACCGAAAAGGTTGTAATAGCCTGCTGTGCCGAATGCAACGATTGCAATAAGCGTACCAATCATATAAAATGCTGATGAAGTCTGTACAAGCTCTGAAGCCGCTTTCATAACTCCGCAGATTGCAAATGCGATAACCGCCGCACCTGCAAGGGCGAATACTCTTGTTACAGGCTCCATATTAAGCCAGTTTGCAGCCACAAATGTGATTGAGGACAGCATAATGAAGATTGTACCGATTATAAGCATAACGGAAGATGCGGACATCTTCTTTTTAGGCGGCTTAGGGGCTTGGTAAACAGGTCCGTAAACCATTGATTTCTGCTGAGATTTCTTTTTTTCATATTTTACAAGTGCCATAATTCCCAGAACAATACCAACGGGAACACCAATGAAAAGAATTATCAGCAATGCTAAAAGTAATGTAATTGTCATATGAAACGCTCCTTTCATTTTTGAGAGGTTTTCTTGAGAGGTTTTCCTCTCCCTGTGACTATATTATACCATATCTGTATAATTTTGTAAGATGTCATTCGTCACTTTATGAATGACATTTGTCACATTGTTAATGATATTAGTTTCATATAACAGCCTAATTTTAGTATTTCAGCATTTCTGCAATTTTTATGCCGTCCCTGAGCCATATGCCCTTTACTTTATAAGGGGAGGGCGTTTCCCCTGTAAACCATATAACTATAGTGCATTTGCGGAAAATCCGCTGTATAATGTTGCGGTTTATCTGCACCATAGTCACATTATTTCTTTTGGCGGTTACGGTGTGGAATTTCGTTCCCGTAACGCATCTGATAATAATTCTGTCGCTGTATACCGTTATTCCGCTTGTACATAATGCCGCAACTTTAACCAAAACAAGCCACACAAGGGGTATATATGCCATTATTGCAAGGAATTTCCACAATCCACGGTCGTCCCACAATAAATAATCGGAAAAATGATAGAGAACCGCAACTGCAATTATGCTGAAAAATGGTACTCCTGCATAGCTGAAAAATGATGTCCGTGTAGGGCGGTATCTCATCAATTCATCGTCATCTGCTCCCCATATGCCCGATTTTTTGCGGTTTCCAATGGGATATACAACAGGGAGATGTGATTCGCAGCCATAGCCGGGACAATTGATACTAACCGTAAAAACACCGCATATCTTCATTATAAGATTCTGCCGCAGGTCGATATAATTAATGTGTGCCGTTCTTATTCTATGCTTTCGCCTTTTGAAAATTCCGAATGACACATTGAGAAAATCCCTGTCTGCCGATACCGAAAACCACGCATACATCAGCAAATTCCGTATAAATGACACCAGCCACAGACCGATGAAAATAAAGGCTGCAATGGTTACAACAAGAGGAATTCCGCTTAAAAGCCGTGAATGTATCACTTCCGCCTGCCTTGTAACTCTGTCAAAGGCTATGGAAATCAACTCTTTTGCAATATCGCCGCCCTTGAATAAAAATGCCACGATATAGACAACTCCCGAAAATCCCCCTGAAAAGAATACGGAAAAAAGCATAATTGAAATAAGTCCCGATTTCGGAATATCCTTTATCTCATTTTCCTTTTTTACATCGGGAATATGCCCCATTATTTCATCTGCCCACTTCTTTTTCAAAAGCAGTTTCATATCGGCGGATTTATAAAAGCCTGCCCCCGTATCAATACGGACGCTGACCGCTTTCACAGGAACGAGGAAAAACAATATTTCCTCCGCCGCTGAACTGACTATATCAAAGGGAATTACCGTTTTTGTTCTGAATATTATTCCTCTTTTGTGGCAAAGCTTATTTTCGTCAACGGTAATTTCCGAGAAATGCCATTGTATAAATCCGTAGAGAATAATTATGCCGATTACCGCAAGGTCAAGCCATGCACCTTTAATCCAGCGGTAAATTCCCGATAAATCGAATTTCAGCACCGATATACCACGGAGCAGCGGAAACAGCAGCAGCCACAGATTTTTTGCGGAATACCGCAGAATACGCAAAGGATGCTCGTGAAATCTCATATTTCCGCCCTCTCTGCCCCAAGGTCAACTATTTCCTGCATATCCTTTTTACTGAGAAACATAAGTGTAAGCCGTCCGCCGTACATAAACAGCACGGCAAAATTCAATCCCGTATGCTGTGAAAACGGCGTAGTTGCACTTGTTATATATCGGACAGCGGAAAATTCCGCCGTTTTGCTTGTATGAAAAATTACTCCGCAATTTTTTGTAATACATCTGCCGTCGGTTTCGTAGTTTAAACTGCGGAAATAAAGAGGAATGTATATAAAATCGAGAACTGCCGTAAGAATAAGCAGAATAATCGCTGAAATCTTCGTATAATCGGGTACAAAAAGCCGTATTGCAAATATCAGAACTGCCGCAATAAAGGCAATTGCAAGCTTTGTAAATGACGCTGCATTTTTATCGGGAAGAAATTTTTTCATCGCACACCTTCTTTGAAATAATATTCTTTTTTTCTACATAAATATATTATAACTCATTTTTCAAAAAAAGTATAGCTTTTTAGGAGAATTTCTTATGATTCTTGAAAAAATTAATAATTTTATCTGGGGAAACGGTCTTGTATTCCTCCTTTTAGTTACAGGTCTTATTCTCACTTTTAAGCTGAAATTCATACAATTCCAACTGCCATTCCTGCTGATAAAGCACGGTAAATCGGGGAATAATCAAGGCTTATCCCAATTCAAAACCGTCTGTATGAGCCTTGGAACTGCTATGGGTACGGGAAATATTGCAGGCGTTTCCTCCGCAATTGCCATAGGCGGTGCAGGGGCGGTTTTCTGGATGTGGATTTCTGCATTTCTCGGAATGGCTACGGTTTACTGGGAAAATATCCTCTCTGCCCGATACAGCGACAATGAACTTAAAGGCCCTATGGCTTATCTCACAAAATGTCTTGGCAGTCCCCTTATGGCTCTGTTTTTCGCCATTTTCTGCGTATGCACTTCCCTCGGAATGGGCAGTATGGCTCAAATAAGCGTTTTTGCCGACGCTTTCGGGCAATGCATCAATTTCAGCCGCCCGATTATGGCTGCGGCAGTTTTCGCTGTTGTTCTTATCGTTGTAAGGGGCGGCGGTCAGCGTATCGGAACAGCTGCACAATTTCTCCTGCCCCTTGCATCTGTCGCCTACACAGTCGCCTGCATCGGGGTAATCGCCTTGAATATCCGCCATATTCCCCATATTTTCGGGGAAATCTTCTCAGAGGCTTTCAATTTCAAATCCGCTGTGGGAGGCGGTATAGGAGCTGCAATTTCAACAGGTATCCGCCGTGGTCTTTTTTCAAACGAAGCAGGTCTTGGAAGTTCCCCCATTCTCCATAGTGCCGCCGACAGTTCATCTTCCGAAACACAGGGATTATGGAGTATGTTTGAAGTATTTTTCGACACCATAATCTGCTGTACGCTCACGGCTCTGACTGTTCTGTGCGGCTCTGAAAATTTCTCCCCTGCCGCCGCAATTTCAGCTGTTTTAGGGGAATTTTCGGATACTTTCATTACAGCTGAACTGGGAATTTTCTCATTCTGCACCGTTATAGGCTGGTATTTCTGCGGTATGACAGCTTTCAACCACATTTTTAAAGGCAGATTTACGGAATATTTTGCCCTTGTCTATGCCGCCCTTGCCGCCTGCGGTGCGTTATTTTCAGCGGAATCCGTGTGGATTTTGTCGGATATTTTCAACGGTCTTATGGCTTTTGTCAATATATCGGGAATTATTATAATTATTATTTTTAATAAGTGTAATAGTTTCATACCAAACGCATGAGTGAAAAAACGGTAACAAAAAGGTTTACAAAAGGAAAAGGAAGTGGTAAAATAGAATAAAAAAGGAAAAAGGAGCAAAAAGAATGGAAGAATTTATAAAATGGCTGGAATGCATAGAAGATAA
>JAFSBM010000089.1 GCA_017437285.1 Ruminococcus sp.
AAGCAAAAATAATAAACTCATAAGGGTGAGAGGTAAAACCTACAAAATGCATATAAATATATTCTGCCATAGCGGCTAATAAGAAAAGAATACCTATTGCCATTAAACCTCTGTCGCCACGCTTATATCGGCATTTAATTAACATTTTCAAATCATCCAATGTAATATCAGACTGGATTTCTCCGATTTTATTTTCCATTTCATTCACTTCCCTGATTTATAATTTTTTCCAAACAGCTGTATTACAAGAAATGGCGGCAGAAACAAACTCCACCGCCCTTATTTAATTCTTAATTCTGAATTCTTAATTAATCCGCCGTTCCAAAAAGCTGACAGCTAAGGGCTAAAAGCTAACGGCTTGCAAAATAATTACGCATTACGCATTAAATCAAATTGCCGCTTTGTCGGATTCCTCAACAACATTGCTGTCGGGAATACTTACCTTTTCAATTTCAGCACCAAGCTGGCGGAGTTTACCCTCCATACAGTCGTATCCACGCTCAATATGGAAAATATCCTCAATTTCAGTAACTCCCGATGCCGCAAGTCCTGCAATAATAAGTGCCGCACCTGCACGGAGGTCACAAGCCTTTACGGGAGCACCCATAAGCTTGCCTGTACCCTCAATAAGAGCAACCTTGCCATTTACCGTAATATCTGCACCCATTCGTCTTAATTCGTCAACATAGCCGAAACGCTGGTCCCAGATATTCTCTGTGATAATGCTTGTACCCTCTGCCAGTGTAAGCAGAGTTGCAATCTGTGACTGCATATCTGTAGGAAATCCCGGATGCGGAGCTGTCTTGACATTTGCCTTTACGAGAGGGCCGTCAACACATACTCTTATGCTGTCGTCATACTGCTCGATTTTTACACCGATTTTCTCCATTTTCTTTGTTATGGATTCAAGGTGCTTCGGAATAACATTCTTTATTATAGCGTCGCCCTTTGTAGCCGCAATTGCAGCCATAAATGTACCTGCCTCAATCTGGTCGGGAATTACGGCATATGTTGTACCACGGAGCTTTTCAACTCCTCTTACCTTGATAACATCTGTGCCTGCACCCATAATATTTGCACCCATTGAGTTGAGGAAATTCGCCAAATCAACAATATGAGGCTCTTTTGCCGCATTCTCGATAACTGTGAGTCCCTCTGCCTTTACAGCGGCAAGCATAGCATTCATAGTTGCACCAACTGTTACAACATCAAAGAAAATGGGGTTGCCGCTAAGCTTATCAGCTGTAAGGTCAATCATTCCCTGTGAAAGGGTATACTTTGCACCAAGGGCTGAAAATGCCTTTAAATGCTGGTCAATGGGGCGGTCACCGAGAGGACAGCCGCCTGGCATTGAAACTCTCGCCTTGTTGTATTTTCCCAGCAACGCACCGAGGAAATAATAAGACGCTCTCATTTTTCTTGCTGTTTCATATGGAACGCAGCAGCTATGAATTGTTGTGGGGTCAATACGGTAGGTATTATTTCCCAATTCCTCAATTTCAGCACCCATTTCACGAAGTATACGCAGACAAATGTTTACATCGCTGATAGCGGGTACATTTTCAATCACGCATGGTTCATCTGAAAGTATGACAGCCGGAAGTATCGCAACAGCGGCATTTTTCGCTCCGCTGATGACAACCTCGCCTGTAAGACGGCGGCCGCCCTTTATAACAAACTTATCCACTTTATTCTCTCCTTAAATCGCAGGTAAAAAAGCCACCTGCACAATTCTTTTATTCTGGAATTATGTTGTTTCTTCTGTATTTTCTTCTGTATTCTCTGTATTTTCTTCAGCCTCAGAAGTTTCTTCTGTTGTTTCTTCTGTTGCTGCTTCTGTTTCTTCTTCAGGTGCAGCTGTAGTTTCCTCTGAGTCCTCTGTTTCTGACTCCTTATCCTCATCAGCTGTCACATAGTCAGCAAGATAGAATTTAATCTCGCTTCCGTCATATTCCTCAACTGTAACCGATTCCATAACAACATCTTCAAGAGGCTTGTCATTTTCATCTGTTGCTGTTTCCTGAATTTCAAAAACAACGTCAAGTCCGTCAATAACCTGTCCGAAAACTGTGTAATTTCCGTCAAGGAAAGGTGTTCCGCCCTGTGTTGTGTAAATCTCACTTGCAGCCTTGCCGAATTTAAGACCGCTTTGAGCATATGCTTCAAGTCCTGCTGTATCGTAGATTTCACCTGTTACGATATAGAACTGGCTGCCGTTTGTAGCTGTTGAGCCTGAATTTGCATAAGCAACTGCACCTGCGGCATGAATGAGGTTATATGCCTTACCGCCGTCAAATGAGCCGCCCCATGTGGATTCGCCGCCCATACCTGTTCCCTGTGGGTCACCGCCCTGAATCATAAAGTCCTTGATGATTCTGTGGAATGTAAGACCGTCATAATAGCCGCTTTTTGCAAGTTCAAGGAAGTTTTCAGATGCCTTTGATACAACTTCGGGGAATACACGGAATTTAACTGTTCCGTAGTCCTTGAAGTTGATTACTACAATTTCATCGCCCTCTTTTGGAGCTGTGAAGTTGAGAGGCTCAGCGTCAAGGGGATTGCTGTAATTGTATTCGTCAAGAGTCCACTTTATAGGCTCACCGTTGTACTTTGTAAGCTTTACGGACTCCATAACAACATCTTCAAGAGGCTTGTCATTTGAATCTGTAGCTGTGTACTGGATATTGAAAATTACATCAAGACCGTCAATAACCTGTCCGAAAACTGTGTAATTTCCGTCAAGGAAAGGTGCGCCGCCTTTTTCCTTATAAACAGCTTTCTGATTTTCGGTAAATGAATATCCGTAGCCCTCATAAGCTGCGAAAAGGTCATCACCGATTCCCTGTTCACCTGTTACGATGTAGAACTGGCTGCCGTTTGTAGCTGTTGAGCCTGAATTTGCGTAAGCCAACGCACCTGTAACATGAGCAAGTGCAGGATTTACGCCGCCGTCAAACTTTCCGCCCCATACAGACTCACCGCCTGTACCGTTGCCGGCAGGGTCACCGCCCTGAATCATAAAGTCCTTGATGATTCTGTGGAATGTAAGTCCGTCATAGTAGCCTTTTTCGATAAGCTGTGTGAAGTTTTCGCAGGCTCTTTCGGCATATTCAGGGAAAAGTCTGAGCTTAACTGTGCCGTAGTCCTTGAAGTTTATTTCAACTATTGTATCTCCGTTCTGGGGAGCTGTATAGTTCATAATCTCTACATTTTCAGCAGGCTTGCTTGACTCCTCTCCGATAGTTATCTTTGAAGAACTGTCGCCGCTTGTTTCGGTTGTTGTAAATGTTTTACCGCAGGCTGTGAGCATTGAAGCTGCTGTAATTCCGCATACGGCAATAGCCAGAAGTTGCTTTTTCATAAAATACCTCTTTTCATTAGGTCGGGGTTGCTTGTGATATTTGCACTGCCGCTCAGACAGCACAAAGCTAACGGATAGAATCCGCATACACCATTATTATACATCATATAAAAGCATTTGTAAATAGTTTCGGCAAATTTTTGGTAAATATATATGATACCGCAATGCCAAATAATGAGAAATACAGTTATTTTTCAACTCCAAGGGAGGTTGACGAAGCAGATGACGTGCATAGCTGTTTTTTCTCAAAAGGGGTTTTTAGAGATGTCCTTCGGTTTTGTACTCGTCAATTTTCACAGAATTTATCATAATATCCTCTTTTGGGATTTTGTAAATTCCGCTGTTTTCCGTTTCAAGAGATGCAAGTTTCTCCACAACATCAAGTCCCTCGTAGGTCTGACCGATTACGGTCATCTGCTGTGAAAAGTTAGGAATACCGCCATTTTCCGCAAATGCCTCACCAAGCATCTTATTCTGTGAAGCGTCCATAAGCTGTTTTTTTGTTTCCTCGTCAAAATTAATGGTGTTGATTATTGCAAAACGACTGCCGTTGTAGTATTTTCCGCCGCCGAATAATTTTTCGGAAAAAGTACGCTCCACCGTTGATGTCATAAGGCAGACTGCACCCTTGAATGGCCATAAATCCTGATGAAGTTCACGCTGCACAAGCTCTCTTTCAACGTCATATCCCTCGGGCATTTCGCCGTTTTTCAGCTTACTTCCTGCGGCTGAATATGCACCGCTGTCGGAGTTGAAAACGTATGTGCCGTCATAGTACCCCATTTCCGCCAGTTCCGTGAAATTCTTCACGCCGTTGGGGGACTGTTCGGGATAGAGGACAAATCGGAATTCCCCTAAAGTAGTGTCAACAATGGCGATTTTATCCCCGTCCTTTGGCGGTTCAAGCTGGATAAGCTTCATTGTATCGGGATTGATTTCAACTTGTGTGTTATTTTCCGCCTGCTGGGAGTTGGCATACAGCAGAAATACCGTAGCTGCACCGAAAATCACCGCTAAAATCACGAAAAATTTTGTAAGTCCGCTTAATTTTTTCATATCAATCTTTCCTTTTCAATAAATTCCCATTATATTATATCCTCTTTAACTTAAAAAGTCAAGAATATTTTAAGCAGCTGTCACCCTTTTCCAATCAGTTTTAATACCAATCCCCAAAACAACAATAGACAAATCTAATGGCAGAGGACTTAAATGAAACTCATTTGAAAAGACTAATTGACACGAATGAAAAGATTTGTCTTTTTCTTATACAAAAATCCCCTTTCATCAAAAGTCGGCAATGGGAGGGAAAAAGGGGAAAGGGAAAGGAGAGCCCAGAGAGGAAAACCGTAGGGGAAAA
>JAFSBM010000090.1 GCA_017437285.1 Ruminococcus sp.
GCATTTTTGACTGCAAATTTGCAGTTTCAACTTTCTTTGTAAAACGAAGAAAACGGCTGAATTACGGTGTTTCCGCTAATTCAGCCGTTTTAGCTTTGGTCGAGATGACAGGATTTGAACCTACGACCTTCGGGTTATGAGTGTTCGTCATAGTAAACCACACCCCATAATAAAAATCAATAAACCGCTATAAATCGGCATTATTCAGATTTTATCAATCTATATTAAGTGTTCCGTTATCATAGCTTTTCACTATGATAACGGAAATATAACGGAAACGTAACGGAAACGAATTAGCAAAAATTCCTATCAATATTATGATCCTGATGTACTCGTTGAGTACATCAGGCTATTTTTATTTTGGAGGATTTCATAAATTATTTCTTTGCAAATTAACCTTCAATATTTTTGAATTCAAATCTGCATATTTTCATTTTTCGTCTTAATCAAACATTCCCTCAAAATATTCATCTGTCTTTTCAGCAGCTCCGCCATAAGCATTTATAATGCACATAAGATTTTCGTCGATTTTTCTTACATAAAAATACTCGCTGCTTTCTTGCCCTTCAAATGTAGAGTTCATTGTTAGTTTTACATATTCATTTTCACCGAGGTTTACTTTTACTAAGTCTTCAGTAGTATATGTAACACCTATTGCAGATATTATTCCACCATAGAACTCAATATAATCCTTTAAGTAATCTTTTTCAGTATAGTCTTGAGCATCTAATATACCAATTTCAGTATTAAGGAATTCTATTGAAAATCCTCTATCGTTAGATAGGAAAATATTTTCAAATATTGTCGCTTTTTCACGTAAAATATCCTTATCAGTAGAGCAATCCGACAATTTACCAGTTTCATTCATAGCTAATTCACTATCACCAACTTGTTTATAATCTCCGGGTATATTGATCTTAATATCAGCATACTCATTGACGTATACACCGTCCTTGTAAAGTCCCTTGGTATAATTTGTACCTTTCATAGGGTCAACATCATCTTCTGAGTCAGTTTCAGCAGGAGTATCGAGGACTGTAACAGGCTCTGTGCGTGCAGTAAATCCGTCGCCGTAGGACAAGCCGTAGCCGTATTCAAGGAAACATTCATCTGTTCCTATCTGTTCAATTGAGCCGTACCACGGAGCAGGAAGGCTGCCTGTGAAATCAGTACATCCACAGAGTACATCAGATATACCCTTGCCCTCTGAACCTGGCAGATAGCACATAACAACGCTGTCCCAATCTGCGTAATCCTCAGGCTCAATAATAACGTTTCTTCCTGCTACAATACAAGTAACTGTAGGCTTATTAAGTTCTTTTACTTCTTCAATTACTTCGTCATTATCTTTTAATCCGAGAGTACCGCAGAGTTCCATATCTTCTGTATCGCCGTTCCACTCTGCATAAGATTCCTCACCTACGCAAAGAAGTACCACATCAGCCTCAGAGGCTTTTTCTGAATCAGTGATTACTTCAATACCGTAATCCTCAGCATATCTTTCAAATGCCTCCTGAATTGTGGTAACACCCTCAACTTCTGGAGTATATGCACCGTTCCAGTCTATGGTCCAACCGCCGCACTGTACCTGTCCGTTATCAGCAGCGGGACCTGTTATATACACCTTTGCACCCTCTTTAAGAGGAAGAACGCTGTTGTCATTTTTAAGAAGGACAAGGCTTTCTTCTACCAGCTGCTCAGCTACTTTTCTGTATTCAAGGGAGCCTGTTTCTTTCTGTTCTGTTTTTAAATTTTCAAAAAGCGGGTCATCAAATATACCTGCATTTTTCTTGACTCTGATAATTCTTGTAACAGCATCGTTTATACGTTCCTCGCTTATTTCGCCGCTGTTGACAGCATCAATGATAATCTGATTTGCTTCCTCAAAACGGTCAGTTTCCATAAGCATATCAATACCTGCATTGACGCTCTTGATTACCTGTTCCTCATATGTAGAACCTGTTATATTGCCGACAGAGCCCCAGTCACTTACAATAAAGCCCTCAAATCCCATTTCATCTTTGAGCTTCATAATATATTCTTTGTTCTCGTGCATCTTAACACCGTTAAGTGACGAATGACTTATCATTATAGTCTGTACGCCTGCATCAATCAATTCCTGATAAATTTCAAGCTGTTCAGCTATTTCAGCATCTGTAAGCTGTGCGTCACCACGGTCAATAAGCATATCGTATTCAGTTTGTTCGCCTGTACCATATACGACATTGCCGTCGGCGAAAAAGTGTTTTGCACAAGCTATTAATCCACCGTCAATAAGTCCCTTTGTATAAGCTGTACTGAGTTTTTTTATTGTTTCAATGTCAGAACCGTAAGACTCGTAAGTTCTTCCCCAGCGAGGATCAACTGACTGTGCTACACAAGGTGAGAAGTTCCACAGCCAATGACAAAGCTTTGCTTCATCTGCTGTGATAAGTCCTACCTGATATGCAAGCTCTTCATTGTTAGCTGCACCCTGTCGATATTATGAGGAAAATATACTGCATTAAGGCAATAATTTACACCGTGTACATCGTCCTGACCGTAAACGTATGGTATTCCTGCTTCTGAATCAACAGCAGACTGCTGAAATCCGTCTACAATATCACGGCATGAAGCCGCATCAAGGCAGACCGTCTGCGAAAGGATACTTCCGTAATCGTTTGCTAGCATATCCTCCTCGGTTACATTATAAACAGCAGGCTGTAACATTTGTGCCACTTTTTGTTCCAACGTAAGTTCGGCTACAATTTCTTTAGGAGTCATTGAAGCGTACTGCTGATATTTGAACTCCTCTTCTTTCACTTCGTTTTCTGTTGGAGCAATTGTTTCTGATGGTGTAGCGGTATCGTTTATGCTATCACCGTCGCTTGTTTGAGATTCAGAATTGCACGCTGTCATTTGAGTAAGCATTGACAATCCAAGTAAAACTGCAAGTAATTTTTTCATTGATTTCTTCCAATTTATTTTTTATTCAAAGATGATATAAAAACATTTTTCGTTGATGTATATCATGCTTTTTTTATTTTGCAGGATTTCTGATAGAACGCAACGCCATATTTTATGATATTCTGATAGCACTCGTCTATGAGTTCAGCCTCATAATTTCTATCTTCAATCTGCTGCAATGCTTCATAACATTTTTTATCAAGTTCAGCAAATTTTTCTGCAACTTTTATTTCTATTATAACTGCAATCTTTCGCAGCTGGTATTCGCATATCATAATATCACTTCTGCCATTTCCGCTTTCTCTGTTGGATTTCACGATATACTCATCTGAACCAATAAGAAGTCCTGCAAGAAAACCATGATAGAAATTCTCATAATTATCATGATAGCTTATACACTTTCTAAGCCAACGATTAATTTCTGTTTCAATTGCATCTGTATTGCCCTGTATTACGGCATTGAATAAGTCATCCGTACCTTTTTTTCTTATACTCTCCTTAAACCATTTTGTGATAGTGTTTCTGTAAATACTTCGTATTTCCTTATTAGGAAGCACCATTTCAGCATATAAAATATCATCCTCCATAAAATAACGAGTTGCTTTAAGATACCCTGTAAACAGCAGAAAACTCCAGATATAGTCACTGTTAACATCAATATTTCTGTATGTTATATCCTCATAAAGCGGTGCTGTTACAGTGCTATTATTAAGAAGCTTCTCGATTGAATTATGAATGTTGTTATCCCCTTTTACAACAAGATCATGGATTATATCATTTGAACTTGTGTTGCTCCAATATGGCTTTGGCAATACATTTTCATTATTTCGTGCATCAGATATGAAGTTTATAATACTCCAAGGATTATATATCTCTGTGTTGCCGAAAATATATCCGTCATACCAGTTCTTGATTTCGTCAGTATATTTTTCGAGTCCATAAGCTTCTGCAAACTTCTTGACTTCTTCTTTTGTAAATCCGAAATACTCACTAAAAATATGAGTTGTAATGCTGTTTACTTTAAGATTATTCAATCCTGTGAATATACTTTCCCTTGATATTCTTAAACAGCCTGTGAGAATACCGAATTCAAGTGAGGGATTTGTCTTTAAAGCACTTTCAAATACTGAACGGATAAGATTAACCATATCATCATAAAATCCGCCAAAATACGCACTTTCAAGGGGAACATCATATTCATCAATTAAAATGATTACGTTCTTATTATAGGCTTCTTTAAGACAGTCAGACAACAATTTTAAAGCATATAAATATTGACTGCTATCCGCAGTTTTTTCAACTATTGAAATATATTCTCTTTTATTAACTTCTGAAATATTATCTGATGATAATATTTCCTTATGGCGATAAAATTCTTTTGAAATAATATTTTTAAACAGCAAAAATGCATCTTCAAAGCAGCTTTGCTTCATACTTTTAAGAGAAAGTGTTATAACAGGATACTGTCCCTGATATTCCTTGTACTTCTCCCCTGCCTTTGAGATGTTCAACCCCTCAAAAAGATATGCGTTATCTTCCTCAGTTTTCTCAAAATATCGCTGTATCATGCTCATATTGAGCGTTTTTCCAAATCTTCTCGGTCTGGTGAAAAGATTTACTTTTGATGTAGTATCAATAATATCCTTTATCATTAAAGTCTTGTCAACGAAATAATATCCCTTGTTGACTAATTCCTTGAAATCTTCAATGCCTATTGGTATTGGTTTGAAATCCATTGTTTTCACTCCCTTGCTTTTGATATATTTATATTATACACTATTCTAAAAAATTTTGCAACTGATAACTCAATATTTTCACAAATAAAAATTAGTGCATAACGGTTAATTTAACACGTTACGCACTAATTAAACAATACAACTATATATTTCAACGTTCTTTATCAAGCCTTTTACCAAACTTTTCAAATCTGACGGCATATTTATCAGCAAGCTTACCCTTACGGAATTTTACTTTGCAATTATTAATCCAATATCCCAGCTTATAACCGTCATCGCATACAGTCTTTGATGTAATTTGTCAATTGTCCCCCCTCCTCTGGTGGATTAATTGTTCTGTTCTCTGTTTCTGCAACTTGAAATGTTGCTGCCTCTGTTGTTTCTTCAATAGTTGATGAGGACTGTGATGTGGTTACTGTAACTTCATCTGTGTTACAACTTGATACAACTCCCGACAATACCATCGAACATATAAACAAACTAAAAATTTTTCTTTTCATTCAATTCCCCCTTATAAATAATCGTATTATAGCAAACGACAAAATCTTTTGGCGTTTGCTATTTGCCGATTCGCACTTTAAATTATTAATTATAGGGCATCTCTAAAACCCCTTTTGAGAAAAAGCAGCTATGCACGACATCTACTGCGTCAACCTCCCTTGGAGTGCGGCAGCACGCCTGCGGAAGGTTTCCTTGCAGTTGCCATACCTATCTGTTTTTTTAATCAAACGAGTTTTTAGAGATGCCCTTTAGCAGATGGAGTGTTAAAGAAAGAACAGACTTTAGAAGGATTCAGCTGTAAAGATTTCAAATGCAAACGGACAATATGCTACAATTATTCTTTCTATTGTGAAGATGCTTTATTTACAACAGAGCGTTTCAAATCACTGTTTACAAGTTCGTCTGAATTGTATTCAGGAGCATACGGTGGAAGATAAAAAATTTCAATTCAACGTGTCTGTGCATGTTTTTTCTTGCGTAACTTCTAAAATCTCGAATTTTATGCTTTTGTTTTTTGCAATGTATAATTGGTAGGGTAATAATTCACAAAAAAATCCAAATTTTCAATTTGAAACAATTGACTTTTATGTGATAATATGTTATAATCAATAAAAAGAGTATTGTATATGTTAGAACTATTGTATTGAACTACCGAATTTAACAGTGGGAGTGTTTTCTGCTGTAAAAATGTAAGGGTGCCTCTAAAAACCTCCCTCCGCTTTATTCTGCTTGTGTCGGGATTTTTGGAGAATCCAATAAAACGAAAGGATTTGATTTTATGCAAAGAAAATTCAAAAAATTTATTTCTGCAGGCATCACGCTTGCAATGCTTGGTACTACACCATGTATTCCATTCGCATCATTTGCAGCAGAAATAAACAAAGCAATGACAATATCTGACATTTTTATTGCTTCAGAAAAAACCACAGTGAAAATCATTAAGCAACCTCAAAGTGTTACAGTTGCTAAAGGAGAAAAAGCTGTAATAAAGGTTGAAGCTATCGGTGACGATCTGACCTATAAGTGGTATTATCAGAACGCTGGTGACTATGACTATACTCATACATCTACGTTTAGCGGAAATACATATACAATCAATTCAATGGATAAAAGCAGACATGACAGACACGTATATTGTCTTATAACCGATAAATACGGAAATTCAGTCGAAACAGACATAGTAAGCCTTTCTCTTGAAGGAGCATTGGATGTATTTACTCCTTTGGAGTATGTTCCAGCTGAAAAGGGCGGCGAAGCTGTTTTCAGAGTAGAGCCGATAGGCGGAAGCGGTGTATATTCATATCAGTGGCAGTATTCATATTGTTCTGAAGAAACTGACGGACCACCCGAATTTGAAAACTGTTCTTCTTCATGGACGACAGGATTTGATACAGATACTATGAAAATTACTGTATCAGATCTTAATGATTTAGTAAATTATTACACATTTAGATGTATTGTAACTGATTCAGCTGGCGATTCCGTGTCATCAGACTGGATAGAAGTAGTTCCTAAAATAATTATCTCTCAGCAGCCCGTTGATGTTATGGTAGAGGAAGGCGAAAAGGCTGTAGTTAAACTTTCAGCAACAGGTGAAAATCTCACTTATGACTGGTACTACAGAAATCCGGGTAAATCTTATTTTGAATATACAAGTACATTCAAAGGAAACAGCTATACAATTCCCTCATTGGACGAAAGCCGAAACGGCAGAACTGTTTATTGCATTATAACTGATATATATGGTAATTCAGTACAGTCTGATGAAGCTACAATAAGTATAGGAAATGCTTTGAAAATTGTAACACAGCCGCAAAGTGTTTATGTTGTTAAGGGAGAAAAGGCTGTAATAAAGCTTTCAGCAACAGGTGACGATCTAACTTATAAGTGGTATTTTAAAAATGCTGGTGCTTCTGCATTTGTTTATACAAGTTCATTCAAAGGAAATAGCTATACAATCCCCTCAATGGACGAGAGCAGAAACGGCAGACAGGTTTACTGTATTATAACGGATAAATATGGTAATTCAATTAAATCAGACACAGTTTCATTGAATCTTGGTACTCCACTGAATATCACTCAGCAACCGCAGAGTGTTACAGTTGCCAAAGGACAAAAAGCTGTAATAAAACTTTCAGCAACAGGCGACGATCTAACTTATAAGTGGTATTTTAAAAACGCAGATGCTTCCGCATTTGTCTATACAAGTTCATTCAAAGGATACAACTATACAATTCCCTCAATGGATGAGAGCAGAAACGGCAGACAGGTTTACTGTATTATAACGGATAAATATGGTAATTCAATTAAATCAGACACAGTTTCATTGAATCTTGGTACTCCGCTGAATATCACTCAGCA
>JAFSBM010000091.1 GCA_017437285.1 Ruminococcus sp.
ATAAGGTAATAAACATATTTAAAAATGTACGCATACAAATTGAGCCTGGGTACAAGGCAACTCCTTTTGAACCTTATAACGCACAAAGTTTTACGATAACTGGGGACTTTAAAGGGATGAAACATCTTGATAACTGTAACTACTATGACTTGGCGAAAGGTGTTAAAGTCCAAAAAGTTGACGAGATAGTGTTTGATGGTGAAAGTGAATTTGACGGAGTACAAGGGGTCTGGAGTGCTGCAGGACCTGGTGACGGAACTTATACCATCGTTCAATGGCAAAGTGACCCAGAACACAAGATATCTAAGTTGCTATCTGCTGACGACAATGTTGCACCAATGTGTACTCATTTTGTAAACCAAGACGGAAGTTTAGAGTGGGACTACGTGGAGATGTATGCAGGGCAATACCCTAGCGTTTATTTCTATATTGCTGGAAACTGGACAGTAGATGCATTTAAACAACGCTTAAAAGAACTGTATGATGCAGGGACACCTATGAAGTTGCGTTATGCTCTTGCAGAACCAATCGAAACACCTCTTACAGAAGCAGAGATAGCGTTGTTAAAAGGCTTAAAAACTTTTGGCGAAGGCACATTGGTTTATAACAACGATGGTGCTCTCTTGGAAGTTGAGTATCAGGCTGATACGAAAAAGTATATTGATAACAAAATCGCAGAGCTTACAGCAGCTCTTATCACAGAATAAGGAGGCAAAGTATATGTTTAACAAAAGAATTTGGGTAATAGAAAGATTAAAAAGTGGTTTTGACAAAGGTATTTGGTCTGCAGAACACATCATGGAAAATGCTATGAAATACAGCATGGCAGGAATACTCAATGATAACGACCTCGCAGAACTTAAAGCATACACAACACCTGTTATTAAAAAGTATACACCCGAAGCAACCGAGGAAACCTCGGCAACTGAAACAGTGGCTGAGTAGTCAACTATGGGTCAAGTAAAACAGGAAAGAGGTGCAAAGAGTGACTCACGAAGAAATCGCAGTAAAATTTGAATACCACGAACACGAAATAAAGAGCCTTAAATATCGTGTATCCAAGTGTGAGGAACAAAATAACACATTAAATAAGCTGGTAAACTCTGTGGATGTGCTTGCCGTGAATATGAAGCATATGGCGGACGAGCAGAAAAGCCAGCGAGAACATATTGAGAAACTCGAAAAAGAGCCAGTAGAAGATTATAAGCACTATAAAAGGCTTGTTATAGGATGTGTAGTAACAACCATTATTGGTGCGGTAATAGGTGCAATACTAGCAACAATCTTATAAAAAAGGGGGGATTAATATGTCAAACACATATTCACTCAAAAAAGACGGAAGCAAAAAGCTCTCTGCAAATTTCAAAGTAAGTGAGTTTGCCTGTAAAGATGGGAGCGACAGTATAATTATAGACCTTGAATTGGTAAAGGTTATTCAAAAGATAAGAGACCATTTCGGCAAGGCTATAACAATCAATTCGGCATACAGAAATGCTACATACAACAAAAAGATAGGCGGTGCTTCAAAGAGCCAGCATATCTACGGCAAGGCTGCTGATATTGTAGTAAGCGGTGTTTCTCCTGAAAAGGTTGCACAGTATGCCGAGTATCTAATGCCAAACAAGGGCGGTATAGGGCTTTACCCGTCATTTACCCATATAGATGTGAGGGCAAACCGTGCAAGGTGGAAGAACAACGGCAAAGAAATTGCAGTAAGCGGTTTTGCTGGATATAAAGAGCCTACAAAGAAACTTGAAACAGGCAACGATATCATATGGGAGCTTATGAACGGCAAGCACAAAATCAAGATTGACGATGTAAACAAGGCGGTAAAGGCTTTGGATAAAGCAAAAGACAATCCCGATTTTATGTCGTTATATTGGATATTGTACAAGGTGGTGAATGGAAATGGCTGAGAAATCAAAAAAGAAAAATGGTTTTAGCAAGTTTATAGTTACAGGAGTAATACTTTTGAATGTAATATTCACGGCAATTGTACTGACAATATTTTTGAGAACATCAACAGAGCCGTCAAGCCTGATTGTTGCTTGGTTTTCATTTACAACGGTTGAGTTATGGAGTTTAGCAGGGATTAAAAAAGCGAAAGAGAGGAAAGAAAACAATGATTATTGATTTTTTGTTAGGTGTAGCAGTGCCATTTATATTGTTTTTAGGCGGTTTTTATCTTATCAAGACATACAGAGATGATGCTGTTGTAAAGTGGGTTAAAATAGCCGTTACAGCCGCAGAACAGATATACAAAGGTAGTGGCAAAGGCAAAGAAAAGTTTGCTTATGTTGAAAAATGGATAAGTGATAAGTTTAAAATACCTCCCGAAGACCTTAAAAACATAATTGAAAGTGCTGTGTTTGAGATGAACAAAGAACTCAAAGGGGAGTGAAACTATGACACCGAACAAAGCGATAGAGACCGTTGACAGATTAAAACCAAACTCATACAGCGACGAGGACAAGCTACGGTGGATAAACGAATTAGACGGAATGGTACAGAGATTAGTCATTCAGGCGGACGAAATCAAACAATATTCTTACCCCGAGGACTTAAACAAAGAGCTTTTGATACCAGCACCGTTTGAAAATGTGTACACCTACTACCTCGAAGCTAAAATAGACTACCACAACAGAGAGTATGCCAATTATAACAACTCTACAATGATGTTTGAGTCGCAGTTTACGGAGTATAAAAAGTGGTATATAAGAGAGAACAGAGCAAGGAGGTGATTATATGTTACCTTATCTTTCCGAGGTACAAAATACCTCAAAAAAATATAGTGTAGTGTTTAGGGGATTGAACTATGGCGAGGGAACGCAAGACGGCGAATTTGCGGAAACATACAACCTATCCACAGACCAATACCCCTGCATTACGCAGAGAGCCGCAAGGCTATGGGAAGCGGATTACACCAAGCCAACAACATTACACGCAAAGGGAAAGTTGCTTGTAATAGACGGCACAGATGTTATATACGGCGGTAAAAAGGTTGGCGAGGTTGACGAGGGCAAGAAGCAGACGGCTACAATCGGCAATTATATCGTTATATTCCCTGATAAGAAGTATTACAAAGTGCCGACAGAGGACGACAAAGACGGCGAATTTGGCAGTATGGAAGCAGAATACAAAGGCAAGGGGCTAAAGTTTACGGCATCGACAATATCAACAATAAATAAGTTTACGGCATCGTGGCTTGAATTTACATCATCGACAATTACGATAGCAACGGATTATAAGGCGACAAAGCTTGTGTTCACCTCAACTACAATTTCAAAAACAGGAGCAAACTTTCCGTTTAAAGCTGGCGATGTAATAACTATAAGCGGCTGCACAAGAACAGGCAACAACAAGACCGATATAACCATAACAGAAGCGACAACGGATAAATTGACCTTTGCATCAGGTACATTTGCAAACTCTTATACCGATTCGGCAGAGGTAACTATAAGCAGAAAAGCAAAGGGAAAGTTTGCTTTCAACGAAGGCGACACAATAACCGTTGCGGGCTGTACAAAGAGCGAGAACAACAAAGATGTTGTCATACAAAGTGCAACAGATAACCAACTTACCTTTGCTGATGGCTCGTTTACGGAAGCAACAGAGATTGGAGATATAACGCTAACCCGAACATTAGAAAGCAAATTTCCTTTCAAAGAGGGTGATGCAGTAACCATTACAGGATGTTCGGCAAACGGGAACAACAAAACGCAGGAAATTGTTATAAGGGGTGTTTCTTCTGATAGGCGTACACTTACTTTTGATGATAACGCATTTACGGCAGTCGCAAACGAAAAAAACAAAGTAACGATAAGCCGAACCGTACCCGAGCTTGATTTTATTTGCGAGAGTAACTACAGGCTATGGGGAACACACGGAAACACAATATATTCAAGTAAGTTTTCTGACCCGTTTAATTTTAAGGTGTTTGATAACCTTGCAACCGACAGTTACGCAATCGATGTAGGAAGCGAGGGAGAATTTACAGGCTGTATTCCCTACTCTTCACACATTTGCTTTTTCAAAGAGAACACACTACACAAGCTATACGGAACAAAGCCGAGTAATTTTCAGGTTACAACAGTAAATGTATACGGAGTGCAAAGCGGTAGCGAAAAGAGTATGCAGATAGTAAACGAACAGCTTTTATACAAAGGTGTAGGCGGTGTGTATTCTTATACAGGCGGTGTGCCAGAGCTTATAAGCGAAAAGTTTGGAAACAAGCGGTATTCTGATGCGGTAGCTTGTTGTGACGGTGAGAAGTATTATATCTCTATGAAACAGGGCGACACCTATAGTATGTATGCCTACGATGTAATGAAAAATATATGGCTTCGTGAAGATGATACACACGCAGTTGATATGACATTCTTTGGCGGAAAAGTATATTACCTTGATGCAGAGGGCGGATTATATTACATCGACAAAACGGCAGACCGTAGCGACATAGAGTGGGGTGCAACATTCTGCACTATGCACGAAACGATAAACGAGCGTAAAGGATATTCTAAATTCCACTTGCGTATGGATATGTCGGCTAGTGCGTGGCTTGCGGTAGATATAAAGACCGACAACGACCTAAAGTGGCAACAAGTGTATACAACGCATAACGAGAAAGCAAAGACCGTCAGCATACCGATAATGCCTACAAGGTGCGACAGTATTGATATACGGCTTCGTGGCAAGGGTAAATGTACTATAAAAGCGTTTATCAGAGAATTTACTGTGGGGAGTGATGTTTAGTGCCTATATTTACACAATCGTTGCAGAAAATTGACACAGCAAATCCGCAAGATGCTTTAAAGAAAATGGCTAATCACATTAAGTACATCCAAGAGCAGTTGGAATATACCCTACTCAACCTCGACAGCAGAAACATAAACGAAATCGACATTGATAAAACCACTATAACAGACAGTACAGGAAGCACAAGCATAGGCTCTTTTATCTACATAACAGGAGCAAACGGCGAGAGCTTTACAGTGGGTAAAAATCCGCAAGGCAAGTTTGAGTTTGCTGTTAAGGGAAAGAATGGAACGCAAACGATGTACTTAAACAGTTCGGGAGAATTAATTATAACAGAACACGCAAGCCTCACCATAGACGGCGGGGAATGGTAAAGGGGGAACGAAAATATGTCTTTATTGCTTAACAGATGGAACAATGAAATAAAGAAAAAGATTAATAGTACAAACAAGAATGAGGTAGGACCTCAACGGCCCGATACAAACAATTCTACAAGCACAAACAAAATCGTAACAATCTATAATCCTGCAACTACAAGCAACACTTCGGGTGGTAGTTCATCGGGTGGCTCTTCAGGTGGTGGCTCAAACAAAAACTCACAGTATACAGGCTATACAATAGGCTCTGACTACGGGAAACAAGTCGCTCAAAATATGGGTATCGGTGAAAGCTTTTCAGCAACAGACGGCTCCGTTTGGACGAAAGAGAAAGATGGTACTATCACAGTAAGAAAAAATGGGCAAACATACACAAATGTATACAAGCAAAGCGATTTAGGAACATTGGGAAGGCAGCAAGTAGCTGCTGGTGTGCCTTATGAGTATGTAGAGCAAACATTATATGACCGTCTTGATAAAATTGCAAACAATCCCGAATTATCACAGTACGCAAACGATGGAACATACTTGATGTTGTATAACTATATCCAAGATCAAAAGAACGCAGAGGAAAAGGCAAAATACGAAGAGGTGGAACAGGACAGACCTGACGAATACGAGAATCCCTATAAAGCAGAAATTGATTATTTGTTAAATCAAATACTTAACCGTGACGACTTCTCTTATAATGCAATGAACGACCCGTTGTATCAGCAGTATGCGGATATGTACAGGCGTGAGGGCGACAGAGCTATGAAAGAAACATTAGCAGAAGCGGCGGCTGGTGCTGGCGGTATGAACACATACGCAATCACGGCGGCACAACAGGCAAACAGCTATTATAACTCACAGCTTAATGACAGAATACCCGAATTATATCAGCTCGCCTATAATATGTACCTCAACGACAAAGAAAGCAAGGTACAGGATTTAGGTATTCTTCAAGATATGGATGCTACACAGTACAACAGATACAGAGATACCATCCAAGATTATTATGCCGATAAAAACTTTGCTTACGGTGCATATCAGGATGCAGTACAGCAAGGCAACTGGAACACAAACCTTAATTATAATTCTTTGCTTGATAACCGCAACTTTAACAACGACGAGTATTGGAAAAACAAAGAGTGGAATTACAACGATATGTGGGCTAATAAAGAATGGAATACTAATCAGGCTGATAAAGAATACGAGAGAGACCTATATGCACAAGAAAAAGCCTATGCACAAATTATGGACTGGATTGAAAAGGGTGTTACCTCATTCTCGGATGAAGAATTGGCAAAGGCTGGCATAGACAGAACAAAAGTTAATCAAATGATTGCAGACCATCAGGCACAACAGGCTAAAGTCGGTACATCGTCAATCGGTGGAAGCAGTAAGAGTGGTAGCGGATATACAGGCGGTAGCAAAAAGACCACAAGTGGCAGTGATTCGGGCAATGGTTATTCTGGCGGAAACGGCAACGGCGACGAAGTTTCAGCCGCAAGTAGCTCAAGCATTACCAACTTGGGTATCGGTCCAGTATCAAATGACTTATTGGAACAGTTAGCGAAAGCTGGAGCTATTGAGGGCGATACTAAAGGTAACTTGTATTGGGCTGACGGTTGGAATAGCACAAATTACAGAGAGAGACTAAATGCACTAAAAGGATACGGCAACTTATTAACATTACCTGGATTTTAAAATAGAAAAGGTTGGTGATTAAATTGGCAAGGTCAACAATTAATGCACTAAAGGCGATTGAACAACGCCGCAAAAAAGAGGAAGAAATAAGAAATACCAACAGCCAAACAGCTAACACAAACAAATCGTCAAATCAGACAACTAACACAAATAAGTCCTCTGCTGTCACATCAAGTGGCAAAGAGACCAAAACAACACTTTCAACTCAAAACGCACTTAACGCAATTCGCAAAAGGCGTGAAGCAGAGAGTAGAGCTAATTACAGCTCTACTCCCTCTTCAAAGAAGTACACCGACTATAACACCGAAACAAAAAATGCATATACATCTGCAAAGAACAAAGTAAACACCAAATTCACAACAAAAAGTAATTTGTCTGAAGATGAACGCAAGGCACGAATTAAAGAGATAGACAGCGAAGCAAAAGACCTTCACATTCAATTAAGCGGTATTGGTAGAGCAAAGGCATACGGCACAAGCGAAGCTCTGTTGAAAAAAGAGCAAGAAATCAAAGACAGAATTGCTGAACTTTCGCAAGAGAAGAAAACCCTTGAAAGAACGGGTACATTTTCCGCTTCTGAATTAAAGCAGTTTGAGATTGACGATGCAAAGGCAAGGAAAGCAGCATTGCCGACATACAATCCTACTGCCCGTGTAGCTCCTTCGGGTGTTGAAGCATATAAGAAAAATGTAGCAGAGCATTATGCTTTGGATAAAGAGATAGACAGACTTGAACGAGAAAAAGCGTTATATGACGATGTTGCCAAGTTTGGTACTGTAGCAAATGAAGATAATTTTGTCGGTCAATGGAGAGCAAATTATCGCAATAATGAATTGAGCAGAGAAGCTGACAAGGCAATGAGCGAGTATATAATGAACCCTACGGAAGAAAACAAGCAGATTGCCTATGCTTATGATGCTTTTGCAAAAGAGTATGCAAAAAATAACGAAAAGGCACTTGATGAGGAAAATGTAAAAGCATCTTGGCTCACAAAAAGTATGGCTGGATATTTGCCACAGTTTAAAGACCAAATTGTGCCTGAATTAGTAGGTGGCGGTATTGGGCTTTTAGCTGGTAGTGCTGTGGGTGCTCCCAAGGTTGGTATGTCTGTGGGTGCTGGTTTAGGAACATATTCGCAAACATACGATGTTATGCGTGGCTCGGTTTATAGAGCATTGCTTGCAGAGGGTGTAGATGAGGAAGTTGCCTTAAAAGCGGCAGAAGATGAAGCACTTATAAGCTCTTTAATTGAGAGTGGTGAAACTGCTTTAAGTTGGCTTTTGGCTGGCGGTGGCAAGGCGATAAGTGCCATAAGCGGTGCGGCAAAAGCCAGCGTTGCAAAAGGAAGCACAAATGCGGCTACAAAGTTTGTGGCAGATTTAGCTACTAAAGGCTTAAATAAAACAGCGACAAATGCAGCAAAGGCAGTTACACAACCTTTGTGGAAAACAGGCTTGCGTACTGTGGGCGGAATTGTAGGCAATGCCGCAACAGAATACCTTGAAGAATTTACACAAGGTGCAGTAAGCGAAGCAAATAGAGAGCGTGCATTAAGCGGTACTCCCGTTGGCGGAAAAGGTCAACTTGTTAAAGGTGCGGGTAAAGTTATTTCGGATGCAGTTACAGGGAAAAATCCCGAGGTGCTTGCAGAACTACACGGACAAGGTCTGGAAGGCTTTAAAATAGGCTTAATGTTCGGTGGTTCTCAAACAATAACAAATAATATTGTTTCGCACTATGCCAACGCAAAAACTGTTAAGCAACAGAATGATGTTGTTGATACCATAATAAACGACGAAGAAACCCTAAACACTCTTATAGAAGAGGGAAAAGCAAGTGGCGAGGGTACTGTTTCAGAAAAAATCGCAACGGAAATAGAAACCGCAAGAGCAAACGGCAAAGAGGTAACGAGAGAACAAATCAAAAAACTTATTGCATCAAATGAGGTTTATATTCAGTCAGAAGAACAGACCGCCGAGCCTGATCCCCTCGAACAAACAGCAAGAGAAGTTGTCAACGAAAGAAACCGCACAAGCACACCTTTACACGAAACATTAGAAGCTCTTTCCCGGAACAACGAGCCAATTACGGCAGAAGATGCAAAAAAAGCGACTGGATTTGGCGATAAAGGTGCAGAACTTGTATCTAACATCTCCAACACTGACGGAGCAACATTCTACCAAACAGTAGCAGAAGTTAAGCCGTCTTATTTAGCTGGTTTTAATAATCCCGACTTAGATATTAAAAAAGTGGCTCATACCTTTAATTCACAAGCACAAGAGGATGCGTACACGGCAGGGCAGATGGATGGTAAAATAAAAGCCTTGTCTGCCAAGGAAAATGTTAAAAATGTTGTCGTACAAAAGGAAAGCGGTTTTGTTGCAGAAAACCTTCCGAATGATACGCAAAATGCAGCATCCCCCAAAAATGTCCGCACTAAAAAGAGCGAGTGGTCAGCTCACGATATAGAATGGAATATTCCGGGAAAGAAAAATCCTATCGCATTTAGCACACGAGCAACAAGTGACTTGATAGATATGCTGGCAACTGATAATCCTGCAGCAACGATAAGCGAACTTAAAGACATTATCAATTATGATGAAGAGGCCAAAAAGGTTATGCAACAGTATATTAATGCCGGATATGGAAAACAAATTGCAAATGAATGGTTTTCAACAGATAAAGAAAGATTACATAACAATGTGATTGATAAATTTGAGGAAGAAAGCTCTCAAACATCTACTCGTAATTTCGAGATTGACAATTTTATTGAAAATGTTTCAGAGGGAGTCACCAAAGAAACAAAATACAAACATTTGTATAACGAGGAAACAGTTAGTAAAGAGTTTTTAGACTCCGTGAATCCCGAAGTTGAAAGTGCCATCTTAAATATTAGAAATGGAAATTTGAAAGCTGTTCCTGATACAATCGAGGTTACAAAACTTAGCGATGGAGCTATAAAAGCTATTAGTGATTTCGTTGGTTTTGATGTAAACGGTTATGTTTGTAAGATTGAAAAAGACTCACTTCAACATATAGAGCGTAGGCATGGTGTAAACGGAAAACATGACCAATCTATGAGCGACCCGAAAGACCTTGCAAGAATGGGACATGTTATAAACAATATCGATAATATCGAGTGGGTAATAGACAAAAAAGGCAACATTACGCTTTCTAAAAAATACAACAACAGCGACAATAGTCTTTGTCCTGTAATGCAAATATCAGCAAGGATAGACGGAACATATTGCGTAAGTCAGGTAGTGCCTGATACAAGGCGGAAAACAATTTGGATATCGTCTGCAAGAATAGAAAAAGCAGACGGTGGTAACCAAGTGCCGAATGGTAACAATGTTACCCCACAGCGAACGTCCGAAACGCCCCTTGATTCTTCGTCTGCTATAAATAATTTATCACAAAAAAAGGATAATGTCAAGACACTGAAAAAAGAGAAAGCATTGGAAAACAATGGTGATATTGATAAGTTCGAGGATAACAAAAGTATCAGCAAGCTCGAAGAACATGAAAATGATGCATCAAAAACATATGATGATACATATCAAGACGGCAATTCAGGTAAGACAATGTATGATATTCCCGAGGGCAGTAAAATTGTAAATAATATTGTTGAGGACGAGTATTCAAAAAGATTAAAGGAAGAAAATCCGAGAGCATACAACAATATTACACGAATGGCGAGACGTTTAGGAATGAATGTACGTGTTGTAGAGGGGCTTACGGATGAGAATGGCAAGGTGCTTGAAGGACTTATAACAAGCAAGGGTGTATTTATAAATGCCAATGCAAAAAATCCGTCACGCTTTGTTGCAACACACGAGTTCGGTCACAGAATGAAGCAGGCTTCACCGAAAGTATGGGCGAAGTATCAGGAATATGTTATAAACAAACTGAAAAGGGAAAGCTTTGACGGGGAAAGGTCAACATATGATGTTCTTTATGAGGAAACAAAAAACGCTTACAGAAAAGACGATGCAGACAACATTGATGAAGAAATTGCGGTGAATTATGCAGGCGAATTGTTTGATAGCGAGGAAATGCTTGAAAGCTTTATTAGAGAGGACAAGAGCCTTGCCCTCCGTGTGCGTGATTGGTGGTACAATGTGCTTGAAAGTATGGGACTTCTCAGTGAAAAGAAAAAAGCACAGCAAATGTGGCTGAGAGCCTACACTGCTGCGGCAAAGAATGTGAAAGATGGTAAAGTTGGAGAGTACAATGAGAAGCGAGCTTCTCAAATGCGAAATGCGGAAGGCGAAATGCAGAGCGAAGAAACAGACGAGCAAAGAAGAAAAAAAGGTTTTCAAAAAAACAGTCTGATAAAAAAAATACAAAATAATCTTGAACATTTATCAAAAGAAGAAGTCATATTATCTCTCAATACGGATATTTTCAATGACAGAAATATGAATATAGTTGAACAAGTAGGAGCTTTTTTTGACTCACTCGGAAATAAAGTATACAGGGCTGATTTTGGCGAAGTAATTCTCAATAAGGACGGAATAAAAAGTGCTATAGGGCATAAAATGGGAAGAGCCAAGTGTATTGCGTTTCGAGCCGTTCCAGATATAATCAAATACGGAAAACAGATTGATTATCAGGAAAAATGGAAAGGCAGACCATACGATTCATATGTGTTTGCAGGAAAAGTAAAAATAGGCAACGAAGACGCATTTGTAGGTGTGGTGGTTACCCGAAATAAAAACACAAGCGAATATTATCTACATGAAATTGTAGACAACGAGGGAAATTTTATTTCAATAAAAAATGATGAGGTTATCCCTAACAAGACCGTGTCTAAAACTGATAACAGTTTACACGGAGGAATAAACTCATCTGTTGACACTACTATATCACAAGATAATCCCAGTGTCAATACTAATTCTATGCAAAATACCGCAGAAAATACACAAGAAGGCAAAAAAAGTATTGCAGGGACAAGACTTTCGGAACTTGTTGAGAAATACGGAGCTATTCCGCAAGGTGAAAATCCGCACAGAGAAGTAAAGGTACCACGAAAAACAGAAAAAAACAAAAAGGTATCTCAGACTGTTCGCACTATTCTTGAAGCAAAGGCAACACCTGATGAAGCCGTACCGACTATTGAAAAAATGGTTGAAGATGGTATCTTCTCATATGATGTTTACACGGACAAAAAAGCTATAAACGATGCTGAAATTCATCTTAAAGACTATGGATGGGCGGGAAGTTTTAAAGATTGGTTTACCGATGTGGAAAAAGGAGTTGTGTCCAAGCAACACACTGCGATGGGTTGGGCGTTATATAATAATGCTGCCAATATTGCGGTAACATCAACATCGGAAAGTGAGAAAAAAACTGCAATACAAACTTCGCTTGAAATTTTGGATGCCATGGTAAGACATCAGCGAAGTGCAGCCCAAGCATTGCAAGCTACTCGAATATTAAAAAAACTATCTCCTGAAACTCAGTTATATGGGATACAAAAAAGTGTGGAAACTCTCCAAAATGAATTGAGCGAAAAGTACGGAGATAAAGCACCTGACCTTAAAATCGACGAAGAACTAGCAGAGAAATTTATAAACGCCAAAACGCCAGAAGAACGAGCAGAGATTGAAAAGGAAATCTACAAGGA
>JAFSBM010000092.1 GCA_017437285.1 Ruminococcus sp.
ATCAAAAAAAGAGAAAACTGAACAACACGATTGAGGGAATATGTTGAGTTGTATAAATCGGGATGGATCAACTTGCTTAACTACTTTTATTTTACACCACTCATACCAAAAAGTCAATTCATCACCTTCACCTCCCGCACAACCGGATGCGAATTATTCGACCTGCCAACCCAGCAGAGATAATACTCACCATCAGCCGCAGAATCACAAGCAGTCAGCCCAGTGATGAACGTATCGCAGTACAGCCAGTAAAACGGCAGTTCTACGCAGTTTCCAGTAGTGATGGACGTGTAGATATAATTCTGCACCGTGTCGGAATCGCTCTTTCCAGCAGTCGGAATCAGATACATCGCACCCTTTTCCGTCACGCCCGACTGTGCCGTCACCGCAATGGCAGTGCCGGATTTGACCGTAATCGGCGTGGTGCTTGCCGTGTAAACCTGCCCATCCCAGCCGAAATCCGTCTGATTGTAGCTGAGGGCATAACCACTGTCAGCACTGCAAAACGGCTTGTTATTGCGGATATAGCTGCTTAAATCCTGAATGCCGTTCTGGTAGATGGTGAAAATCGTGCTGCCGTACTTGTCAGGAACATCCTCACCGAAGCTGAACAGCGTGACAATGCTTGCAGTCGGCAGATTTTCCAGAATGACAAGGATTTCAGACAGCCTTTCATCCACATATTCCGTAGTGGCAAAACCAGAAACTTCTGGAGGATTGCCGTCTGCACCGTCCTTGCCTTTGAGAGATTCCAGCCATTCAGTTTCTGTACCGACAAAGCCATTTTTCAATGCGATTTCGTAGGCGGAAAGACCGTCTTTTCCGTCTGCACCATCCTTACCATCAGCACCATCTTTACCGTTTACGCCATCTGCTCCGTCTTTACCGTCCACACCATCAGTACCATCCTTGCCGTCAGCCCCTTTCAGACTTTCAAGCCAATCTGCAAGAGAACCTGTGAAGCCCTCCTGAACTGCCAGTTCATACGCAGACAAGCCATTTTCTCCATCCTTGCCATTCGTGCCGTTGCTGCCGTTTTGCACCTCCGACAGCAGTTTCTTTATCTCAGCCAAAAGCTGTGCATAGAGGTCGGGAGTCGGCGGCACATTACAGCTTTCACCGTCAAAACCGGACGGTCTGACATGGAGCGTGACAGGCACAGTTGTTGCACGGATGGTCGTATCGGAATCGCTGTCATACCCGAAAATACTCATTTTCACCATACCCGGATGAAGCTCCGAGGGCAGCAGACAGGACAGCCCATCCACACCGAGGACACGGCTATATACCTCATCACACTGCGAAAACTGCACGACCTTATGCAGATTCTTCCAAGAACAGTCAAAGGTGAATTTCAGCGTGACGAAGGCAATCTGCCCACTTGCAATGACCTCACGCTCGGTGATCTCAATACGCTGTCCCTTGACGAAAAATTTCATCATGCGATGACCTCCCTCCAAGCACCGTCAGCGTATTCCATATAGCCGTCGGTACACTGAATTTTGACAAGTCCCGACTGTGCCGTTTCCATCGCACTCCTACCGTCCCAGTTACTGCCTTTCTCGATAGCCTGCCACTTTTCAAGCGTGCCGTCGTAGGTAATAGTTTTGAGTGCAGAACAATAATTGAACACATTTGAGCCGATTTTCTTCAGCTTTGAGCCGATATTGAAAGTCGAGAGTTTGATACAGCTTACAAACATAAATTCACCAATAACCGTGCCGTTAACGGTAACGTTTTTCAGAGCCGCACAGTCACGGCAGACGTATTTGCCGATTTCGGTGACAGATTCCGGAATAACGAGTGAGCTGATTGCCGAACCCCAGAATGCACTGCCGCCGATGCTTGTCACACCAGACGGAATGGTGATTTCCGTCAGACCATAAACCGTGCTGACATAGCCGTCACCCTGCATAAATGCGGCATGACCGATGCTTGTAAGCGTTGTCGGCAGGCTGATTTTCCCCATGTTCTGGCAGTTTTCAAAGACATTTTCGCCAATGGTGGTAACACCCTCACTAACAACAACCGTCTGAATTTCGTTGTTGTTAAGAAAAGGAGATTGGTTGCCGTCGATGTCGTAGTCATACATCTCGCCAGTTCCACGCACCAGCAGATTGCCATTGCTGTAGAGGACGTAATAAATATCCTTGCCCAGCGGACCCGTTGCAACAATGTCACCGGTGAGATCGTCAACCTTCAGCTGAAGATTATCCACGGTGCTTTGGAGCGTGTCGATTTTGCCGACCATTTCGTTCATCTTATCCGTCATAAATGCCACAGCAACAAGCATTTCGGAGACACGGCACTTTCCCAGAACGCATTTCACATACCCGCATTTCTCCTCGTTTTCACGCATATCACGGATATTGCCGTCAGTGATACTCTTCGCACCGCCTTTGAGGAACACTGCCGCAAGCGTGAGATGCTTCTTGCTCGCTGTGTCTTCAAAGACCGGAATTGCAGGAGTTGTCGATGCTGTACCCGACTTCACCTCCAGCTTGCAGGCACGGATATTTTCGCTCACGTCACAGCTGATGCCAATCGTCACATATCGGCTCAAAGACTCGTCCACATACCTAGAAAGGTCGAGGGTATAGGCAGTATCATTGATAAAATAATGGCCGTCAATCCACGCTTTTCCTGTACCGATAATCACCTTCGTACCACTTCCGGCAGTCACAGAAAAGCAGTCGCCGTAGGTATCAAACACACCATTGCAGATGATGCTGGACAGATAACCTGTGAAGTCCTCCGCCGTATACGTCCTGTCCATATTCTTTGCATTGAAAAATCCGAAAGAAAAACTCATAAAATCATCCTCCCTTAAATGTCGGCGTTAAACTTCTGCCGTTCTGGTCGTAACTTTCTATCATTCCCACAAGCTGAATTTTCGGCTGAATCAAGCCGAAACGCTCATGCTCTACGGTAACATAATCACCGACGAAATAATCCTTATTGTACTGATACTGCCGATTGTCAGCGGCAATTGTAGACTCACTGATTTCAGTAATCGGCACAAGATTTTCTGCACCTTTCTCCATGAGCAGACCAAGATAGTCATCGTCTGGAATCTGCACAGTTTCACCGTTTTCCTGCGTTTCATCTGATACATCTTTTGCATCTACATAAACCTCATAACGGTTTAGCTGTGCAGGCTCACTGCCACGATAGCAGACCGTCCGCTTACGCTCCATACCCTCACCACAGCCGAGAACGTAGGCAACATTTTTCTGTGCTGATAAGTCCACAGAATAGACAAAAGTCAGCAAATTGCAGTAGGAATCCGAGAACATGATATGTGCGTTCTCATCCTGCAAAATGCTCCTGTCCTTGCCTTGTGAGAGATTGAGCATCATTGTATAAATTCCGCTGCCTGCGGATGTTTCCTGCAAACGTATATTTGCTGTGCCGCCAATCATCTCACAGACCTTGAATATCCATTCCATGAGGTTTTCATAGCTGACCTGCAATCTTGATTTCTGCTCCCAGCAATCGCCGCTTGTATTGCCGTGACGGAGTCCCGGAATAAGACGATTATCAGACTGCATACAATTGCGATACACCGCCAATCTCACCATATCCGCATAGCTTGTCAGCGTAGAAAACGAGAGCGTCGGATAAATGATTCTTCGAGAAAGCAGGGACATGAGAAATCGACCTGTCACCGTCAGATAATCGCCGTTCTCCGCATCAGTTTCAAGGGTTACAGACTCGATAATGCCATAATGCTGTTTATCATCATCACGACCAACGATTCTGCCAGTCTGAAAAATATCGAGATTCCGTGGATTGGCGGCAATATATACCTCAAAATTTCCACAGCCATAATACTGCACATCCCACAGCAGACTGGAAAAGCTGTCGCATACAGCCGTGAGCGTGATCGTTACGCCCGATTCTGTCGGGTTCATTTCATAAACTTCAATCTGCATCTTACACCCCCAAGAATGAATTTGTGTGCATCAGCGTGATTTTCAGATTCTTGACGTTACGGACAGCCTGCACATGGAACGTATTCAGTCCCTCACGGAGCGTCAGCCATGTCGAACCTGCCACAAGCCGATTGATGATGTTGCTGTCAACGCCATTTCGGGTAAGCGTGACCGTTTTATTGCCTGTTTTCGTGGAAATCGTGATGATGTCCCCACGCAGGATTTCCCCCTTGATTTGCAGGTATTCACCGGTATCAGCGTTGTAAATCGTCGGTGTCATTGCCGCAATTTCGGGAACAGTCACATCCGTCACGGCTTCAATCCGAATGATGAATCCTGTTTCATCGCCGTCGTTGCGGATATCGATGTTGTCCGTGGTGCTGTAGCTGCCGAAGGTGAACGGCTCGTCACTCTGCGGAAACGGAAAGAAAAATCCGCCGGAAACACGGCTGTAACAGGCGTGAATGGCGGTGGTGCTGTACCAGTACGGGTCGGGGCAGAGAATAGAAATCTGACCGTTTGTTTTATTCGTGAAGTTGTCGATCTCACAGGTCTCTACATAGCCCTCGGTATACACGTCAATGCCCGATGTTTTGTAGAAAACCTTGATATATCGGGACGGCTTCACTACACGGAAGAGAGCGTGACGGCGTTTTTCAAGCCCGATACCACGCATTTCAAAGCTGATGACGAGATTCCGCTTTTCGATGAAAGCGTTGTTGAGGTAGCTTCCGTCCATGCCAGCATAGCTTGATGTACTGACCGTTCCCGGCGGTGGGTGCAGACCGGAGATTTTGGAGGTCATATACTGATTGGCGGTCGTGGTCATGTCGATACGGTCGCCGGTGGAGTTTTCTAGGATTAGGGTGAAAAACATGGGTGAACCTCCTTGAAATTTGTGGGTGAATGTGGTATAATTACATATATCAAGTATACTAAAGGAGAATCTAATGAGGATTGGAGTTCGAACTGAACCCGATGAGAAATTAGTTCAGTTTTATAGTACGTATTATGATATCCTTCGTACACCGGATTTTGATGAGTCTTCAAGATTATTAAAACCCAAACATGGATTACATCAATTAGGCATGCCTGGTAGAAGAATATGTCGATTTTGTGGAAAGCAAGAAGGTGAAGTAGAGTTCAAAAAAATAGCACATGCTTTTCCAGAATGTATAGGTAATAAGGCGTTAAAAACAAATTATGAATGTGATACTTGCAACGATTTCTTTGGAAAAACGATCGAAAATGATTATGCCAACTACTTTAATCTGTTCCACAGTATAATGCAGATTAGTGGAAAAAATGGAGAAATTAAATGTGGATTTAAAGTCCCCTGTGCAAAGCGCACTGATGAGTGTATGAGATATTGCATCAACATTCTATACAAGGACAATCAGCTGCAAATTCATCAATGCAAAGAAGTAAGTGAGCAATATATATCCTTTATTGGGGATTCAGTTACAATATCAAAGCCAATCGGGAATTGTTGTCCGATAGCGGTTTTTAAAGCAATTGTGAAAATGGCAATCACTGTAATGCCCATTGAAGAGATTATTATGTTCGATAAAACAATTCAATGGTTATTAAATCCAGAGCATTCTAACATATATAATTCCAAGAAGCTTCTTGTGCGATATCAAATGATACCTGGTTTCAATGTAACAAAGTACCCACACTATTTTTTGTATAGAAGAAAACGTGATGCATGGAATGTGCCGTATATGCTTTTTAATTTGACATATGGATGCTTTTCTTTACTGATAGAGGTTCCAAGGGATAATGAAATCAACACTAAATTTGAAAAAATTCCTTTTCCACCTATCCCATTCTATACATCTACTGAAGATGTATGGGATTTATCCGATAATCTGATAACAAAGAATCAAATGCATAGTATTGTGTTGAATTATGAAAGTACAATCGATTGTACAGATGAATATTCTAATCAATAACATGCATTTATTACCCCTTCACCGCATTCCTCGTTAACCTATAAATCTCCAGCCGTGACAGTGCTTTCGGACTATTGTTCGTCTGATTCACCGTCCGGCTGTTGTCGTTGTTGTAGTAGTTGTTGACTACGGACGCACCGCCAGTACTGCCAACCACAGCCGCCGAAACCCCATCAAGCCGATAGCTCAGATCCGACTGCATCGTCAATTTCATCGTTTCGGCAACACCGGAAACCGCCTTTTCCACATACTTCTTGCTCTTGTTAATGCCGTCCGCAAGACCACGCATGAAGTCCGGCATCCAGCTTTCATAGTCGGTCAGCGGGCCTTTGTCCGGCACGGAGAAGTGCAGAAACTCACGAATCGTATCGGCAACACCCGTCACGCAATCCGCAAGACTGCCGATCATGCTCTTGATGCCGTCAATGATGCCGCTGATAATGTCCGAACCCCAACTCCAAGCGTCGGAGGCAAGCCCCTTCACAAAGTCCACAGCGGTATTGAAACCGTCCTTCACGGTCGTCACAATGCCGCTGATTTTCTGCGAAACAGCAGACTTGATATTCTCCCAGATGCTTGAAACCGTGGTCTTGATCGTCCCCAGCACATTGGAAATGGTCGTGGATACACTGTTCCAAGCCGTGGAAACCTTGCTTTTGATGCTATCAAGCACAGCTGAAATTGCAGATTTTATGCCGTTCCAGATGCCTGATACAGTTCCCGAAATTGCAGTCAGCACCGTGTCAATGATCGTTCTGATAGCATTCCAGATGGTTTCAAATGTGCTTTTGATGCCCTCCAGAAGCGGAGAGAGAAACGAAACAATGCCATTCCAGATTGCTGAAATTTTCTCCGAAATCCAGTCCATCGCCATGCCGATGAGAATCTGAACCGCCTGAAAAACGGTTTCAAACAGATAACGGAACGCCTCCAGCAGCGGGGCGAGAAAATTGTAAATCTCGGTAAAAATGCCTGTGATGAAGTCCCTGACCGCAGTGAAAATGGTGGTGACAACTGTCTGGATTGCCGTGATAATGTTCGTGAATGTGGTGTAAATCGCTGTCCATGTATTCACGAAGAAATCACGGATTCCTGTCACAATGCCTGTGAAGAACATGGAAATCGAAGTCCAGATTCCCACAAAGAAATCCTTGACTGCTGTCCATGCACCGTTCCATGAAGTGCCGAACCAGCCGAGAACCACATTGGCAACATTTTTGATGACGTTGAGGATGTTCTGGAATGTGGAGACCAGCAGATTCCAGATAGAAATGAAGATGCCCTTGACACCGTTCCACATCTGCTCCCAGTCACCTGTGAACAGACCCACGAAAATATCCAGCACACCGAGAATGACACCCGATGCGGCAGAGAGAATGTTCGCAATATTGGTGAAAACGCCCTCAAATACAGGTGCAAGCACGGAGCAGAGCGCGTCCCATGCGGCTTTCAGCATCTCGGTGAAATTTTCAAAATCGAAGCCCAGCTCATTCACCCTTGAAACGATGCCGTCCGCAAGTCCAGCGAATGTCTCTTTGATCTGATTCCAGATACCGATGATATTGTTCTTGAATTCATCATTCGTGTTCCACAGATGCACAAATGCCGCCACGAGAGCCGCAATTGCCGCAACCACGGCAAGAATCGTGCCTAGGGAAACGCCCAATGCACCCGTCACAGCCGCTACACCACCTTTGACAGCGGCAATGGCGGCAGGTGCTTTCGACACGAGCGTCATGATACTGCCCACGCCAGAAATCGTCTTGCCGATGACGATCAGCAGAGGACCCAATGCCGCCGCAATAAGGGCGATTTTGACAATGGTTTCCTTCGTCTGCGGATCAAGCTGATTCAGCTTATTCACCAGTCCTTGAATATGGGAAACGATGGAACGGATGGTCGGCAT
>JAFSBM010000093.1 GCA_017437285.1 Ruminococcus sp.
AGCCAGACGCTTGTCCAGCTGTGCAATGGGTACGGATTTATCACACGCAGAAATTTTCTGCATGAAAGAAGCCGCAGTGTGGGACGGCGTGTACATCATGGATGCAGCATCCCTCTGCGGCTTTTTCTCATTTTCATCATCCTCGGAATCAGTATCTTCCTCTTCTTCGGATTCCTCTGTTTCTTTGGAAATATCCTCCTGTTCGGGTTCTTTCACAGGCTGCTTTTCCTTTGCAAACAAAATACCGTCAACAAAACCAAGCTGCAATGCCTTTTTCGCATTCAGCCAAGTTTCCTCCGACATCATCTTTGCAATCTTCGCACGGCTGAGGTGGCATTTCTCCTCATAAGCATTGATAATGGATTCCTTGACTTCCTCCAGAAGTTCGATTGCTTTTTCCATATCTGCCTTGTTTCCTGCGGCATAACACGCAGGGTCGTGGATCATCAGCATTGCCGTCGGAGCAATCAGGGTTTCATCACCAGCCATCGCAACAACCGATGCAGCAGAGGCAGCCAGTGCGTTAATCTTCACAGTGACCTTGCCTTTGTGACTGCGGAGCATTGTATAAATCTGCGATGCGGCAAACACATCACCGCCGGGGCTGTTCAGCCAGACGGTAAGATCACCCTTGACCATGCTCAATTCATCACGGAACAGGGCAGGCGTGACCTCATCACCGAACCATGTATCTTCCGAAATAGGACCGTTGAAGAGCAGTTCTGTTTCGTTGGTATCTTCGTTTCTCACAAAGTTCCAGAATTTCTTCATTGTGCAGTTTCCTCCTTTGTTTCATTTTTTTGGTACGCAATTCCCGCATCAGAAAGTCGGCTCATTGAACCATTGACCAGATACAGATTACCGCCATCTTCTTCGGGAATCAGATTCATATCCTCCAGCTCACGGATATCGTTTGCGGACATCCACCCGTTCTGTCTTGCAGTTGCATAACCGCTCATTCGGCTTGCATAATCACCACGGAGCAGTCCTTCTACATTGAACTTGATGAAATATTTTCCCTTTTCCGAATCAGAAAGCAGAGCCTTCATAAGCGACTGCTCCCAACGAATCAGCCACGGGTCGAGTGTGTATTTCACGAACTCCAATGACAGATGCTCGATATTGCTGAACGTGGCGTGGTCAAGATCACCGATCATATGCAGCGGCACACGGTACAGCCTTGCGATTTCCTCAATCTGAAACTTTCTCGTTTCCAGAAACTGTGCTTCATTATTGGGGATGGAAATCGGCGTGTACTTCATGCCCTCCTCCAAAATTGCTGTGCGATGAGCATTTCCGCTGCCGTATGCCCTGTGCCATGCCTCACGGACACGTTCCGGATTCTTGATAACTCCCGGATGTTCCAACACCGCTGACGGCGATGCACCATTGGCAAAGAATGATGCACCGTATTCATCGCAGGCAACCGCCAGACCGATAGCATTTTTCGCCATGGCAATGGGAGAATAGCCAACCAGACCGTCAAAACCAAGTCCCGGAATGTGAAGCACCTGTTCCGCAGGCAGAATGATTTCGCCTTGCTCACGGAAATTTGGATTCTGCTCATCATAACGGCTGTATTTGTAAATGAGTCTGCTACGCTCATCACGGTCAACTTTAATCTTATCCGGCATCAGCGGATACAGTCCCATGACATCACCTCTGCCGTTGCGAATAATCTGTGCATAAGCATTGCCGTAAATCAGCAGGTGGGACATCAGCGTTTCACGGAACACAAATGATGTCATTTCGGGGTTTGGTTGGTCGTGCAGCAAAAAATATAGCGGGTGCTTCGGCACTCGCTCTTTTCCCTTATCCGTGTATTTGTAGACGTGCAGCGGCAGCTGTGCGATGGCTTCGGACAGCACTCTCACACAGGCATAAACAGCAATCTGCTGCATTGCAGTACGGTCGTTGACGCTCTTTCCGGCGGTACTTCTGCCGAAGAAGTAAGTGTAGCTGGGGCTGTCGTAGCTATTCTGGGGCTTATCTCGGCTTTTGAAAAGTCCTTTGAAAATGCTTATGGGGATCACGCTCCTTTCGGTTGACTTTTTTATGGGCGTATGTTATAATATGGAAAAGCGAATGATGTCCGCTTTGTAACTATATTTAGGGAAAAGAGGTTGATTACGATGTTAGTTCAAAGAATTGAAGATTTTATACAAAATAATGATTCTATTTTTCCACTTACTGTAGCATATAAAAATGGTAACCGTTTTTATTCTGACTTTATTGCCATGATTAAATCTTTTGAAGATAATCTTTCTGAAAAAGAGCAAAAAAGTATTTATGACAAAATAGTAGCCGCTTATACAAATGAGGATTATCAAGTATATCTGCAATGCAATTGTGAGCTGATTGTCTTATATTATGTTTTGAGAAAATACAATACCTGCTTCAAATATGAACCAACATATAATGGAAAATATAATCCAGAATGTTCGTTTGAACATAATGGTGTTGTCGTTAATGTCGAAGTGAAGACTCCTGATTATAACACCAAAATTGAGCAAGAAAATACAGAAAAAATGAAAATATTCTTTCCTGAAAGAATTCCTCTGAAAAAGACTGAAAAGGGAGAAAAATGTGTAATCGACCAATTTAATGAATCAAGCAGCAGTGCTGAGATAATAAAAAGGATGGATTGCAAATTAAAAGATTTTTTGGAACATGCTCAAAAGAAATTTCCTTATGGTGATGCATACTTTAACATATTAGCAATTGCATTGGAAACTACACAGGACGCTGACGAATGGTATACATATATACTTGGAGATACAGGCGTTTTTACTACTTCAAGCTATCTAAAATCAAATTACGAGAACGTAGATGCCATATTGCTTTGCACACCAATTTCAGGTATAAATGCTTGGAAAAACTATTCAAATGTCAATGTATGGTTTTTGGAAAATACTGTAAATGTGCTTATTCTCGATCCAAGAAAGGACTTAGATACAAAGGGTAAGTTTTATTACGATGGTGCAATTGATCTTTTTGGTGACTTTACAAGAAGGTTTGTTGTCTATTTGCAGGAATTAGATAAAACAGTTCCTGATAATCTAACGGATGACGAATATCTAATGCACAAACAATTTGATTTATCTATCATAACACATTTTGTTGAGCAAATAAAAAAGCAAACCATATCAGATTCATAATATTTCAATTACAAAATAAGCATATCCCTGCTGTCATAAATGCTGTCGCCGGTTTCGTTTCCGCAGCGGATCGCACGGTCAAGAGCCATAATCAGTGCAACTGCACCGTCAATCTTCTCAGTGGATTTTTCCTTATCTGGCTTGATATTTCCGGCAGGGTCACGCTTGATGAAAATGTTATCCATCATCCACCGCAGCACCGGATGACCGCCGTGGGCAATCATCTTGTTGAGCGTAAGTCGCATGAGTTCTTTTGTGGGCGGTGACATATCCTTGTAGCCCTGCCCGAACTGTACCATCGTGAAGCCCAGCCCCTCAAGGTTCTGCGACATCTGCACCGCGCCCCAACGGTCAAAGGCGATTTCACGGATATTGAAACGCTGCCCCAGTTCCTCGATGAAATTCTCGATGAAGCCGTAATGCACAACATTGCCCTCCGTGGTGAGCAAGTATCCCTGCCGTTCCCATACATCATATGGTACATGGTCACGGCGGACTCGAAGGGGCAGTGTATCTTCGGGCAGCCAGAAAAACGGCAGGATATAGTATTTATCCTCTTCGTCAACAGGTGGAAACACAAGCACAAATGCCGTAATATCCGTAGTCGATGAAAGGTCAAGTCCGCCATAGCAGACACGCCCCTCCAGTTCCGATGCATCAAAACTGAAATTACAAGCATCCCATTTCTCCATCGGCATCCAGCGGACAGCCTGCTTTACCCATTGGTTCAGTCGCAGCTGTCGGAAAGCGTTTTCTTCGCCTGGGTTCTGCCGTGCGGATTCACAGGCGGCGACAACTTTCTCCATACCGATGGTTTCACCGAGTGAGGGGTTCGCTTGTTTCCACACCTTCGGCGAAGTCCAGTCAGCATCATCTTCAGCACCATAAATGACCGGATAGAACGTCCGGTCAATTTTTCTGCCCTCAAGAATATCTTTCGCTTTTTGGTGCTGTTCATAGCAGATGGAATTGGTATCCGTGCCTGCCGTGGTGATAAGGAAGTACAGCGGCTGCATTCTGGCATCACCCGAACCCTTTGTCATAACATCAAACAGCTTTCGGTTCGGCTGCGTATGCAGTTCATCGAACACGACACCATGGATATTGAAACCGTGCTTTGAGTATGCTTCTGCCGAAAGCACCTGATAGAAAGAATTGGTCGGCATATAGACAATTCTTTTCTGCGATGCAAGGATTTTCACACGCTTATTCAGTGCAGGACACATCCGCACCATATCAGCAGCAACCTCGAAAACAATGGAAGCCTGCTGTCGGTCAGCGGCACAGCCGTAAACCTCCGCACGTTCCTCGCCGTCACCGCAGGTAAGCAGCAAGGCAATAGCGGCGGCAAGCTCAGATTTACCGTTTTTCTTCGGAATTTCAATATATGCCGTGTTGAACTGACGGTAGCCGTTGGGTTTCAAAACACCGAACAGGTCACGAATAATACGCTCCTGCCAGTCCAGCAATTCAAACGGCTTGCCTGCCCATGTTCCTTTGGTGTGGGACAGACATTCGATGAAGTTGACAGCGTAATCGGCGGCGGATTTGTCGTAGTGGGAATCTTCTGCCATGAATTCTGTTGGTGTGTATTTTTTCAGCTTTTTCAAATGACCGCCCCCTTTCAAGAAAAAAAACTCCACCATTCGGTAGAGCCTTCTCGATATATTTTGGATAAGAAAATGGTTGTTGTGGTTAATTGTAGTCCCTAATCAGGATTGCAAGTGCCTTTTCGGTGTCGCTGTCGATTGCCTTGGTGTCCTCGCCACGGTCGTAGTTGTATACGATTCTGCCATTGCGTTTCAGCATCAGCTTGCTGATTCTGCCGTTTCCAATTCCGAAATGGCTCGGCTCATCGTAGTGCTTCACCCAGTATTGGAAAATGCTCCTGCCGATTCTGATTGTCCCTTCGTGCCACATAGTAAAACCTCCGTATTTTCGTTGTTTTCGCCCTTCGGCATAATGTATATTACCGTCTTTCCGGCGATAAGTCAACGGTGTTTCGGATAATAAATGTGACAAAGATGAGGGACTAAATTTGTGCATATCATCGACGCCCCTGTTTGCCCACAAATGCGCCCTGTGCCGCCGTTTCAGATAGGGCATTGTTATCCAGCTGCTCACTAACAAGCCGCTGTGACGCAATGTGAAGTAAGTGTGAGGGGCAGGAGCCTTTCGACTCCATCCTCAATGCAGTGGGGAGGTTATCTCCCCGTTCTGCACTCCCATTCAAGTTCTGCGTAGGAATCGTATTCGTTTTCAAAAGCTGCATCATCGTCAATGTAATCGTATTCGTACTTGATTCCGATGATTTCTTCAAAGGTTGTGTTTTCTTCTTCTGCGTTTTCTCTTGCAAGTTCCTCGGCGTGCTTTTCAATCCAGGCTTCAAAATCCTCGTCCATGTCCTCATTCTCGATTTCCAGTTCGTATTCCCATTCGCTGTCCGCCCAAGTGATGATTGCCTTGGAAGTGTATTCTTCCTCGTTCCAGTTTCTTCTGTTTGCCTTTGCTCTTGCTAATGCAACTCCGTAGTTTACCATAATCTTATCCTCCAAATTTTTTGTTTTTCCGTGGGGTTTTGGTCTCGGCTGTCGCCTCGGTCGGTGCTTCTGCCTTCGGCAGAGGTGTCCACCGGACACCCGCACCCCTTTCGGTAATTACATATTACCGCATAATGTAAATTATAGCAAGCGGCTAAAAGTACAGAATATAGCGGAAATATACACTTAAATAGACGTGTATATGTGACAATACGTTATACAATTCAAGGCTCTTGCATTTTTTTCTGAAACATGGTATAATAATAAAAAAGGAAAAAGGAGGCATTCTTATGACAATAGATCAGATGAAAGATGCTATGCTTGCTGTCAGCAAAAAATATCCGATAAAAAGAGTTGTTCTTTTTGGTTCACGTGCAGATGGTACAAATTCCGAAAACAGCGATATTGATTTGATTATTGAATTCACAGCACCGATTACGCTCTTGACGTTAGGAATGCTTCAAACGGAGCTTGAAGAAATGCTGAAGCTTGAAGTGGATATTATTCATGGACCCATTCGTGAAGATGATCTCATTGAAGTAAATAAGGAGATTGAACTGTATGCAGCATAGAGATAGTATTATACTCAAAAAAGTTCTCTCTGAAATATCAGTTGCTTTTGATATGCTTGGCAATACATCAATGGAGGTATTCCTCGATGATGAAAAGCTGAAGAGAGCAGTGGCTATGACTGTCATCAATATAGGAGAACTTGTCAAGAATATCACACCGGAAACCCGACTTGCTTATCCGCATATTCCTTGGAAAGCAATTGCGGGAATGCGTGACATTGCAGCACACAAATATCAGACGCTGCGAATGGAGGATGTATATAACACTGTCACATTAGATTTTGAATCCTTGCAAGAAAATATTCAGCAGATTTTATCCGATGAATCAGAATAAGCCAAGCCCCCAGAACCGTCACAGTTGCGTTCAGGGGGCTTGTATTCGTTGAGGGATAAATTTACGGCAATGGCACAACCTTGCCACACGGGGCAACGTGGCGGCTATTCCGTGGGCATGATGTCACGCACCGTGATGGGAAGCAGACCGTTCGGCGTGGGGATGAAGTGTGTAATATCCCAGAAGTGCTTTTTGTACTTCTCCAGAAGGTCATTGGGTAGGTCGGTGAAATCTTCCGTACCAAGTCCGCAAAGGAAGAAAGTGCCTTTGATGACCAAGTGGGAATTAATAATACGATTCCACTGCAATTCAGGAAGAAAAAGTGCCTCTTCATTGCAGACAAGTGCAACCTCATCCTCAAAGGGATATACGGCTTCGATGTATCCGCCGACAATGCTCTGCAGGTTTTCGAGGGTATGCTCGATGTCCTTTTCGTAAGGGTGTTTACCCGATTCAACAATAAGTATTTTCATAACGTTCTCCTTTGTTTCGGCATCCAGCCCCTTTCGGGGCTGTGCCGTTGTTTTTTAGTTCAGTTTCATTCTGATTGCAGGTACAATTTTTTTCTTGCCTGTTGTGAAGTCGGTGTAGTTTGCGTTGACTTCTGTTAAACCGTTCATTCGGTAGCCGTGCTTTTCAAAGCCTGCAAGGGTCTGAATCAGACTGCTGAAGGTGCTTGAAATTGTAAAGTCTGTGATGCCCTTCGCCTTTAAAAAATCGCTGATTGGTTCAATATCTTCTTCCCAGATAACTTCTGAAAAATCAATCAGTTTGTTTTCTGTGTACTTCTGCTGTCTGTAGGCTGTGAAAAGCGTAAGGTTAATCCTATGAGTTCTGAAAAACTCGTTGTCCTCGTGCATTGCCTGTTCAAAAATCTTGATTTCTTTCATGGTGTTTTCCTCCGTTATTCGCTGTTTTCCGTGGACCTTTGTCCTTTCGGTATGTGTATATTACCGTCTTTTCGGCAATAAGTCAACGGATTTTGGAGTAATATATCTACCAAAGATATGTGCAATTCAGCCGCCTGCTTTGGTACATATATGACTTCAAAAATCAGCCTCACAGCCGCCCTGTGTGCCGCCGTTTTTCGAAAGGCATCATTAAAAGGAAAAACGGCGGACATGGGGCAACGTGGCGGCTCTGGCAGGCTTATGCTTTGGGATAGTGGCTATGAATTATGCCAATGATTTTATCCTGTTCTTCAGATGAAACTCCGATAGAATCGAGTGCCTCACGAGTTCCGCAGTCAGGACAAATCATTGTTGAACCGTCTTCACGGGAAAGTGCAGGTCTGCCAGTGTATTCCTGCCCACACTTTGGGCAGATAGCTGTTGTTATTTCTTTCATACAATCTCACCTCTTTCACTAATATCAATTGCAAGCCGCAGATGCTTTAAATCAAAACCAAAGTGTCGGTATCCCGCAACGCAGGTTCTTACATAAACTGAACTTGGAATACCCAGCTGACGCTCCTCGTGCATAATGTATACGAAAGCATCAACTTTTTTCTTGCGTCCGTTAAAAAAGCCTTTGACTGTCAGCTGCATATCGGTTTTGTAGTAGAAGTTGGGATAACCCTCATAGGCATCAAGTCTCTGTTCATCACGCTCTGAAACTTCCCATACTGCAACCGGAACGCTTGCACCCTTTTTCTTTTCAATGGTGAGGTAAGAACCTGTTTTGCTGCCCTTGAAAAGCAGCTGATAGTCGGGAATCACGCTTGTTCCGATAATTCGTGCGTCGGGGCAGCGATAACGCATCTGCTCGACATTGAGGTTTGAGCCGTAGGCAATGTAATATTTTTTCATTGAAATCAACCCTTTTTATGAATTTCTTGACGTTTCCGTTTCGGTAATCACATTTTAACTCTTTACAGCAATAATATCAACCCGCTAATACTACAGAAAATATCTTGTTATTAATGTGCAGTATTTGTGTAGAATATTCCTTGCGAAATAAGGCGGTTTCTGTGCCCTGTGTGGCTTGCTTTATTAATGGGGATAACTTTGCGAAGGAATCCTTGTTCGCTCACACAGGGCAACGTAACGTGCAGGGAGCCCCTGCAGGCAATCTGCCGTCCGTTGCCAATGTGCGATCCTTTTTCAGGCTCTGCCGTAGCGGAATGCTGCATCTCCTTCAAGGTTTCTTGTAAGGAAATCCCTTGCTGTTGAGAATTCTTCCCCAACCAGTCCCAGGCGAATCAGCCATGTTCTCATTGCGAATTTTGGATTTTCGTGCTGTTGTGGCTTTGGACTTGCTGTTCTGAGGTCTTTTGCCATTTGGCTGAGTGCAAGGCAAAGCTGAATGTAGCTTTTAAGCTGTCCTGCGTGAAGTCCGTTTTTCTTGTCGTTGGCAGGCTTGTCAAACTGGAAAAGTCTGAATTCAACTGTTCCCTTTGTAAAGGTTGCGTGAAGGTTGAGCATATGGTATCTGCTGTCGTTGTAATGCTGATTTCTGCCGTAGTCTGCACCGTTTGATGTGTACCAAAGGTCTGCAAGCTGTGCCATTGTTGAAGGCTTTTTCTTGTTGACCTGTTCAATGAACTTTGGGTTTACTGTTCTGCAGTAGCGGTTCATTCTGCCCTGGTCGATTTTTAAAGCTTCTGCAATAAGATTTTCGTGGCTTGCCATAATGTTTGCAAGTGTTCTGAGGCTTTGAGGTGTGTGTCCGTTTGCACCGATGTGTATGTGAACTCCTGCACCGATTCCTGCGTGGCTTATTGCTCCAGCTTTTCTGAGGCGGCGAATAAGCTCCTGTAAGTTTTCAATGTCGCTGTAGTGAAGAATCGGTGTTACAAGTTCACATTTTTCGCTGTCGGGTCCTGCAATTGAAACATCTCTCTGAAATTTCCATTCTCTGCCCTGTGAATCCCATGCTGACCATGTGTAATAACCGTTTCTGCCTGCTGTGTTTTCGTATCGGTGTGTTCCGAAAAAGTCGGCGGCAATTCTTGCTGCTTTTTCTCTTGTGATGTTGTTCATTTCAACCTCAACTCCGATTGTCTGTTCTTTCATTCTTGCAATCTGCTGTACTGTTTTCTCGTTCATTTTCTTTTCCTCCGCAAAGTGTTTTTTGGCTTGCCGTAGGGGTTTGTTCCCTTTCGGTATACACATATTACCGTCTTTTGGAGGATATATCAAGCCGCTAAATGTACAGAATATATGGGTGTATATCAACGAAATCTTTGTGTGATATACACCCTTGATTAATTTGCAATTGTATGGTAAAATACACTACAATGGGAGAGGGTTCTCATGTAATCAGGCCCTCATGGTTTTTTCAGAATTTCCCATGAATCAACATCAGGAATAAGTGCAAGTGTACTGCCATTCTGCCAATGAACATGAACAGAACCCATATCATCAATCAGAGTTACTTCGCCGATTGTACCGACGGGAGGAGATTGTACATCATTCATTGAGATAAGCTTTACAATAGTTCCTGTTGGATATTTTTCACGGAGTGCTGTTAATTCTTTTTCAGTCGGATGTTTCATTGGTAGTTCCTCCATGTCTGAATGCAGAACTTCCGCTTAAATTACGGAGCAGCACTTTTCTTACGCCTTTGAACTCTCCGCCGATAAAACCTAATCGAAGAAGAAAGCATCGAAAAGTATATTTTTCATTGTCGCTTGTGTCCGGCTTATTATTGATACGCTTCTGGTTTCCTGCCATATCAATAAGTGCTGTAATAAAATGAATGTAAGCGTCAGCGTCCTCCGAACCATTAACAGAAAACCAAGGGAACTGCACTTCTGTTTCCGTCACCGTGTATTCCAGCGAATCCGTCTGCAAAGCGTGCTTGATGAGTGTACCCTTGTTCTCCAGAATCCTGTCAAGATTAGAAAGCGTCTGCTCATTGAGTATTTCTTTTGGAATGGAGATAGTCAGTCGATGATTATCATTTTCTGTTTCAGTAATGAATCCACGCTTGCGAAGCTCCTGCAGAAGTCCATCAATATTCGTGCCGTCCTCACAGTGCAGCGTACCTTTCTTGTCCACCGTCATAGTTCCGATGTTGTAAGCACAGGTCGGCATATATTGATATTCTGCACTTAACCCTGTAATTTCACTTATTGCCTGTACTAGCTTTTTTCGTTCTGCACATGTGCAGTTGAATTTGATTGTCATATGCAATACCTCCTTGTTTTTTCGGTAGTCACATATTACCGTATAAACCACAGAATTGCAAGTTATTATACGGAGAAAAATAACAGAATATTTTCTTACATATTTGTGCAGATTACACTTTATATGAAGTAAGATTCCGTTATCGGCAAAAATATACTTAATTCGATTTAATTTCTATTGATTTCTTGCCGATAATATGGTATAATATTATTAGAATAAACGTAGGAGGCTCTGTATGAAATATTTATCTGTTACCGAAATGGCAAAAAAATGGAATGTGTCAGAAAGGACTGTCCGTAATTACTGTGCAGAGGGACGTGTTGAGGATGCGTTTCTGACGGGAAAGACTTGGAATATTCCTGAAAATGCTGTGCGTCCTGAACGCCAAAACAAGAAAAACGACGCTCCAAGAACATTGCTTGATGTACTGCGTTTTGAAAAGAAAAGTGCTGTCAAGGGCGGAATATATCACAAGGTGCAAATTGAACTGACATACAATTCAAATCATATAGAAGGCAGCAGATTGACGCATGACCAAACAAGGTATATTTATGAAACGAATACGATTGGTGTGGAAGAAAGTGCAGTAAATGTCGATGATATTGTTGAAACTGTAAATCACTTTCGCTGTATTGATATGGTAATAGACCATGCAACACAGCAGCTTAGTGAATCTTTTATTAAATCACTGCATTATGCACTAAAAAATGGAACAAGTGATTCTCGAAAAGATTGGTTTGCTGTAGGGGAGTACAAGAAACTACCAAATGAAGTAGGCGGAAGAATTACAGCAGCACCTGAAGAAGTTGCTGAAAAACTCCGTAATCTTCTGAAATCATATAATGCAGTTAAAGAAAAAACATTAGAAGAAATTATTGCTTTTCATTATGAGTTTGAGGCAATCCATCCGTTTCAGGACGGAAATGGCCGTGTGGGCAGACTTATTTTGTTTATGGAATGCCTTAGAAATCATATAACACCATTTATCATTGACGAAAAGTACAAGCTGTTTTATTATCGTGGATTACATGAATGGAATGAACAGCGTGGTTATTTGATAGATACTTGTTTGTCCGCACAGGACACGTTCAAGGCTTATCTGGATTATTTTAGAATTTCCTATTCGGATTGATTTTTGTGTGCATAATAGGCGATTCCTGCCAGAACGAACCATGCCGTAGGCAGTGATAAGCCATTTCCCCACATACGGTATTCTGCACTATCCGAATGCGGATTCTTCAGCCATTTCTGAATCTGTTTATCCGTTTTTGGCTTCTTATCGGGAGAAACGGCGAGCCTATGCGTTTCAAATACATCACGCCAGAATGTCATATCTTCCTCGGTCGGATTCTCAATTCCAATACCCTCACACCACCATGTCGGCATCCCTTGCAGCAATGCACACTCCTGTGGGGTGAGCCTGCGAACCGTGTATCCCACATCGTTGATAAGGGGTGGGTCTTTGTAATCCGTAGCAACAAGTGTATTTGCTGTATCTGCCTGTGCATTGGTGAAGAATGATGCCTTGCTTGATGTGTACACAGGAGTTGCTACGGCAGACGGTCCCTGTGCATTAAGCGTTGAGGATACACCGTTTTCGGAGATACCCATATTTCGTGCGAAATTCTGTCCGCAGTTGTACGATTCTCTGTCGATTGCATAAACCACAGCGTGTTTGTCGCAGGTATTGAGAGTAAAGGAAACATCCTCATTGATGCCGTTACCCTGTGGGCCGTTCTTGTCAGCTCTGCCAATCATAGAGCCTTGCAGAGCATAGCTTTCCACGATTGCAACTCCACCTTGGTGGCACGCAGGAGATGAACCGGATGTATCAATCGTTCTGGAAGTTTCTGCTTCATATACACCGCTGTGGGGATTGTCGGACTTCATAGCATTGGACTCAAATGCACTGATGCCATAGGCTTTCGGGTATTCCAGCAGCATCGGCACATTGCCACCTCCAGTTCCACAGCGTGATGTAAGCGTCTGTACATTGCCATTAGAGGAAATGCTCACACGGCTGTCCGCAGGATGATTATCAATTGCAATCGTCGCAGGCACAACGCCTGCACGAAGCGTCGGGGATTTTTCCTCCTCATAGCCGATGCCACGAGCCTTTGCCGAATGCTCCGTGCAAAATCCTGCGGACAAAACACAGGGCGGATGATGTGCTTCTGCACGGAGTGTGCAAGTCATATCTTCAGTCACATCCATACGGTTACCGCCTTGGTCATTCAGACAGAGTTCGCCTGCTTCTCCAACGCAATCCGCAGCACCTCCGGCAGCTCTTTGCCACGCACGGAAGCCCTCCGCAGAATACCCTGACACGCCCTCGGACTCAAAAAGTATTTTTCCGGCACATTGACCTGCAAAATCTGCGACAAGGTAGATACGCACTCTTCTTTGGGGTACACCCCAGTACTGCGAATCGAAGGTTCTGTATGCGAT
>JAFSBM010000094.1 GCA_017437285.1 Ruminococcus sp.
ACTACAACAGAGCCAGGCGGTTCAACAGAGCCAGGCGGCACAACAACAAGTACAACAGAGCCAGGCGGTTCAACAGAGCCAGGCGGTACAACAACAACTACAACAGAGCCAGGCGGCACAACTACAACTACAACAAAGCCTGTAACAACAACTACAACAACAGAGCCAGGCGGCACAACTACAACTACAACAAAGCCTGTAACAACAACTACAACAAAGCCAGGCAGCACAACAACTACAACAAAGCCTGTAACAACAACTACAACAGAGCCAGGCGGCACAACAACTACAACAACAACAGAGCCTGTTACAACAACTACAACAGAGCCTGTAACAACAACTACAACAACAGAGCCTATTACAACTACATCAACAACTACAACAGAACCAGGCGTAATTACAACAACAACTACAATAGATGGTCCTGTTGGTCCTGGAGAGGGTACAACAACTACTACAACATCGGATGATATAATCCTTGAGGGTGATACATCTGTTACAGTAGCAATCAGAGATGGTTACTTCTTCAGCCACGATCCAAGATCATTCCCTGCTGATATGGTAATTGCTAAGTATGTTATCGAAAATGGTAATCCTGTTGCATTCGATTCTTCAAAGGTAACATTTGAGGATACAGTAAATGGCGGCAGCACACCTATGGCAGCATACAGAGAAACACAGACAGACTTCACTTATAAGCTCAATGTGTTCTATGACGGCAAGCCTGTATATCTCAAGGATGGTACAAGAGCAGTTGCTACAGCTTACATTGGTGTTAAGGGTGACGCAAACCTTGATAACGTAGCAGACGCAGTTGACGCATCTTACGCACTCGTTTACTACGCAAAGATCATGACAGGTCAAAAACCTGAGGAAACAAATCTTAACGATCCTAATGTTAATGAATTAGTAGCAAACAAACCTGAGCTTGACTTACTTGGAAAGCTTCTCGTAGACGTTAATAACGACTGCTACAGCAAGGCTAACTGGAGTTTAGGCCACGACAGAGTTATCGATGCAACAGATGCAAGCTTCGTTCTTGTATTCTATTCTAAGGTAATGACCAGTGAAACATATGATGCATATCAGTACTGGATTGAAACTCTTGGTCCAAACTACAAGGAATCATTTGAAAACTTCCGTGATAACGGAGTAGATATTCCAATGGTTAACTAATGCAAATAAAAAACAGAGCCTTTTGGCTCTGTTTTTTTATATGGAGAGTTTGAAAGTATACAAAATGATATATACCACTTAAATATAACCAAAAGTAGTGTTAGTTGCCTGAAAAATGGCGAAATTATACTGTTGACAAATTTGAAAAAACGTGTTATAATAGTCAAAAAGATGTAAAATTATAAGATTTTAATCGTCAAATAATGCAAAATAATTCCTAAAAAGTTGAAAAATATATCATTTTGATATGAGGTTGTGAAATACCTACAAAAAAAGAGTTGATAAATTGTCAATGTTTATTCAGAAAAATGTGCGAATTATCTTGACTTATTGGAATTTGTGTGATAAAATGATAGTATGGATTTTTGGCAGGCTTATTTAATCAACAAGCCTTGGCAAAGATATATCGGTTATACTGTATACGGCAGTTGTACCGAGGAAAAAATATGATAGAGAGGTATAGAACAATGAAGAATTCATTATTCAAGAGAGCAATTGCAGCAGCATCAGCAGTTCCTGTTGCTCTCACACAGTGCCTTAGCGTTGCAAATGCTGTATCTGTTGATTATACAGCTCCCGTTGCTGCTAAGAGTGCAGACACATCCTTCACACTCGATAAGGGTGAAGCTACAAGTCTTCTTTACATTGCTCCCAAGGAGGACTATGCACGTGTAGGAGACACATTCACAAAGTCATCAAACTGGAACGGCAGAATCAGCACTGCATTAACTCAGATTTCAGGCAAGGAAGGCGTTCTTGATCTTAATGACGCTTTCACAACTGCTATTGAGAAGTCCGGTAAGTACAGCGAAGTTACTAAGAATCTTATTGACAAGCTTAGCCCTGTTTCTTACAAGGTTACTGACGAGGGTAAGGTTATTATCAATGGTTCACTTGATAACATCACTCCTATGTACACAGAGGGTGGTGCTAACACAATCGGCGGTGCTTTAAGAGAAATCGGTCTTAAGTATGGCGTTGAGGATCTTGTTGAACCAGGTCATTTCTTCAGCAACATTGTTATCGGATGCGACTATGAGGCTGTTGTAGACGGTTCAAACCTTGCAGACAGCACAATCGCTAACGCTTCTTTAGTACTTACAGATACTGCTACAGGCAATATCTACAAGGGCGAGGGTGCTATTGACTGGGCACTTGAGAACTTTGAGCTTCTTAAGGACAGAGCTAAGGAAGTTTGCGAGGATTACAGCCAGTACATCAACACAGACGAAGCTTACAAGAAGATTGACGATTCCGTTACATTCTACATTGACAAGCTTGAGGCTGTTAAGGCTAAGTACTTAGAGGCTAAGGAGTGCAATGAGACTATCGAGGCAGCTACAGCTAAAGAGTTAGTATTAAAGCTCAATGACAAGGCTGTAGAGAAAACTTCTAAGAATCCTCTCCTCTTTGCTTATAAGAATGAGGCTAAGGCTCGTGAGCTTTACAAGAACGCTCTTGATCAGGTAAATGCTATTGCTGATCCTTACTCATTTAATATCGAAGTTGATGAGTGTATTGATTTTGCTAATAACGTATACGACATCGTTGCTACTTATTCTGATTGCGTAGCTACTTTCGACGCTAAGTTCGTTGATAAGGAAGCTGACGCTGTTGAGGCATACATCGAATCTGCTTACAATGTTGAAGTATTAGATGTTTACAAGACAGTTTCTGTAATCGCTGATATCAACAACATTTCTAACGACCTCGGCGGATTTGCTATCGCTGATATGAAGTTTGAGCGTGTAGTCGTTGTTGAGGATAAGGATGTAACAACAACTACAACTACAACAACAAAGCCAGGCGGCACAACAACTACAACAACAGAGCCAGGCGGCACAACAACAACTACAACTGAGCCAGGCGGTTCAACAGAGCCAGGCGGCACAACAACTACAACAACAGAGCCAGGCGGTTCAACAGAGCCAGGCGGCACAACAACAACTACAACAGAGCCAGGCGGTTCAACAGAGCCAGGCGGCACAACAACAACTACAACTGAGCCAGGCGGCACAACAACAACTACAACTGAGCCAGGCGGTTCAACAGAGCCAGGCGGCACAACAACAACTACAACAGAGCCAGGCGGTTCAACAGAGCCAGGCGGCACAACAACAACTACAACTGAGCCAGGCGGTTCAACAGAGCCAGGCGGCACAACAACTACAACAACAGAGCCAGGCGGTTCAACAGAGCCAGGCGGCACAACAACAACTACAACTGAGCCAGGCGGCACAACAACAACTACAACAGAGCCAGGCGGTACAACAACAACTACAACAGATGATTCCAATCCTTTTGAAACAACTACAACAGTTGTAATGGAGAAGCGCATCAACTACCACACAGAAATCGTTCCAAGCTACTACCTCAACACAGATGAAGCTTTCGATATCAAGGCTGTAAAGTCTATCGGTTACACAATCGAAGATCATGAGGTTACATACGGCGAGAACGGTGTTGCAATCTCAGACGTTAAGGTTGGCGAATCTTACATTCAGGATATCCTCAGCTCTGTAGAGTTCAAGGACGTTCCTGCTGATGTTGATAAGATTGTAAACGGCGAGGACGGCAACCAGTTCGCTGGTCAGGTTCAGCTTTACGCTTCTAAGGACATCGTAACACAGGACGGCTTCACAGTTGCTAAGGCTGGCGATAAGATCGTTGATATGGACGGCAAGCCTGTAACAGCTACAGTTTACATCGGTGTTAAGGGTGACGCTAACCTCGATATGGTTTGCGACGCTGTAGACGCTTCAATAGTACTTGCATGGTATGCAAAGGGTCAGACAGGTCAGATCACTGACGAGACAACATTTGCTCCTGCAAGCAACCTCCTCGTTAAGGACAATCCTGAGCTTGATAACCTCGCAGCATTCCTTGCTGACGTAGATAATGAGGGTGATGACAACAACCACATCTTCACAAAGACTGAAAGAAGCCTCAATTCTACAGACGCTTCTAAGATCCTCGTTTACTACTCTAAGGTTCAGACAGGTGCAGAGCCTGGCAAGGCAACTTGGTCAGACATCGTATTCGTAAAGTAATCTTTTAAAGATGTTAATTCTGCCGTCTTTATGGCGGCAGATAGACATAAATATTAATTATTATAAATCTGAAAGGAAAGTAACTAAAATGAAAAATTCAGTAAAGAGAGCTTTATCTCTCATCGCTCTTGGTGCAGTAGCAGCTTCTGCTTGTTCTTTAAATGCTTTTGCTGAGGGCACATCTGCAGACGGCGGTTTCTCAGAGGCTGAAATCGCAGCTTCTCCCGTTAAGCCTGTTCTTACAGCTACAAAGTCTGTAATCGATATCGCTGACATTTCTAAGCCACAGACAATCAGCCTTGAAGTAAAGGATGCTGATGCTAAGTATGCTTCAACAGGTATCCACGTATTCTTCGACGATAGCTTTGAGCTTGGTTTAGACAGATTCGGCAACCCTGCAATCACATATGGTCCTGCTGCTGAATATCTCCCTACACGTGAGACAGCTATCGACAACACTCTTAACAGCGAAGGTCTCAACGGTGTATTCATTGCTACAGCTGCTAAGGCTGACTACGGTCTTAATGGTACACTCTTCAGCTTCGATGTAACAATGACAGCTGAGGCTCAGGCTGCTGCTAAGGCTGGCGATGTATATCCAATCGATATCATCTACAGAACAAACGGCAAGAACGTTGACCTCTTCAAGAACACAGCTGACGATAAGGACGGTAAGCTCATGCAGGCTTACACATGGACAAAGGGTATCTTCAATCCAGATAACGCTAACTTCAAGGCTGACGCTGCTGATATTGAAAAATGCCCAGGTCTTGCTAACATCGCTGGCGATGTAGACGGTTACATTGCTATTGCTGGTGCTGTTGAAACAACAACAACTACTACAACTTCAACTACAACTACAACAACTACTACAACAACAAAGCCTACAACAACTACAACAAAGCCTACAACAACTACAACAAAGCCTGTAACTACTACAACATCTGATGTTGCTACAACTACAACAACTGTTTCCGGTGAAGCAACAACAACTACAACTTCTGATGCTGCAACAACAACAACTACAACTACAACAAACAAGACAACAGCTAAGAAGACAACTACTAAGAAGACAACTGCTAAGAAGGACGACTCACCTAAGACAGGTGTAGCTGGTGCTGGCGTTGCTGTAGCTGGTCTTGCTGTAGCTCTCGGTACTGCATTTGTTCTCAGAAAGAAGGAAGACTAATTAATTAGTCACAATTCTTAATGAATAATATTAAAAGCTCTCCCTATGGAGAGCTTTTTTTATGTGTAAGTCAGTTTTCACTGTCAATCCGCCATTCGGGCAAGTCACGCTGCATTGCACCGAATATCCTCATTTTCGAGCCGTGATTTTCACGTTCAAGCTTTGCGATAAGTTCTTTTGTGTGCTGTCGGTTGGTAGTTCCGTCAGCAGGGCAGTTCAGTTTGAGAATGGGCAAGTCAAGATTTTTAGCAGCACGCCGCACATCTTTTTCCGGAGCAAGCACAAGAGGGCGGATAATCGAAATATTCTTGTCATCGAGAAGTGTAACAGGAGAAAAACAGCCAATTCGTCCCTCGGTGAGAAGATTCATCATAAAAGTTTCCACAGCGTCATCGAGATTATGCCCCAAAGCAAGCTTGGTGTAGCTGTTGTCAGCGGCATAATTATTTAACGCTCCACGCCTCATTCTTGCACAAAGACTGCAAGGGGAATTTTCTTTGCGAATGTCAAAAACAATTTCCCCGATATGGGTGGGGATTATCTTATGCTCAATGCCGAGTTTTTGGCAATATGCGGCAATTTCTGAGAAATCAGCAGGAACACCGCCAAAATTCGGTTCAACTGAAACTGCTGTAATTTCGCAATCTATATGGAGAATGTCACGAATTCGCACAAGACCTGTCAGCATAATCAGGCTGTCTTTTCCACCTGAAACTCCAACAGCAACTCTGTCACCGTGACTCAGCATATGATATTGCTGAACGGCTTTGCGGATATGTCCAAGAATTTTCTGCATAAAAACCTCCGAAAAAGAATTCTTATTAAATTATACATCATAACAAAGAAAATTGCAATAACATCTTGCAAAAATCCCGAAAATGTATTATAATAGAGTAAAGCGATAATAAACTAAAGGAGTACAAAAATGACAGAAGAATTAAAGACATTTCTTATTATATTAGGCTTAATTGCGGCAGTTTTGCTGATTTTGGCGGTTTTTTTCAGAAATACCGCCCTTGTACGTAAGCTAATGGGGCTTTTTATTGAGGAACTTGACGATGAAAACGGCAGGGCAAGCCGCCGTGAGGAAACTCAGAAATCTTCAAATGAACCCATTGTTGAAATGGCGAAACTTGTGCGGAAAAGTGATGACCGCCTGCGAGTTTACGAAAGCGACGGAAGTATGCACATTGTCGATGAATATTTTGAGCTGGAATTTCTCACCCGCAAGGGCAAAAAGCTGAAAATCGCCTGTTCCGAGGCGGCATACGGAAAAATTCCTTTCAACGAGGAGGGTTCGCTGACATACAAGCGGAACACTCTTGTGAAGTTCAAGTTATATGAGGGAATAATTTACAATGAGGAGGAAAGTAATGGTTAATTTCAATAACGATTGGGATAAAATATTAGACGGTGAGTTTGATAAAGACTATTATGTTCGCCTTAAACAGTTTCTCATAAATGAGTATAAAACGTGCAGGGTTTACCCGTCAATGTACGATATTTTCAATGCTATGAAGCTGACGGCATACAATGACGTAAAATGCGTGATTATCGGGCAGGACCCCTACCACGGCGAGGGGCAGGCTCATGGACTGAGTTTTTCTGTCCGTCAGGGAATTGCACCGCCGCCCTCTCTTTTGAATATTTTCAAGGAAATAAAAAATGATGTGGGCATCGACAATTCAGGCAAGCACGGCGATTTGACAAAATGGGCAGAAAATGGCGTATTACTGCTGAATTCCGTCCTTACGGTAAGGGCAAATCAGCCGAGAAGTCACCGTGGAATGGGCTGGGAGCAGTTCACAACGGAGATTATCACTCTGCTGAACAAGCGTGAAAAGCCTATGGTTTTCCTGCTGTGGGGCAATGACGCAAAGCAGAAAATGAGTTACATAACAAATCCCAACCACCTTGTGCTGACTTCGGCACATCCGAGTCCACTTTCCGCATACAACGGATTTTTCGGATGCAGGCACTTTTCAAAGGCGAATGAGTTCCTGCGAAAAAATGGTCTTGAAGAAATCGATTGGTCAATATAGGAGAAAAAGATGAAAGTAAAAGATTTATTTAAAAACAAAACAGTGTATTCTTTCGAGGTGTTTCCCCCAAAGAGTACAAGTTCAGTTGATACGATATACAACGCTCTTGATAAATTGGTTGATTTACACCCCGATTTTATTAGCGTAACTTTTAGTGCAGGGGGCAGCGGAAACAGCGGTCTTGCACTTGATATAGCCTCAAAAGTGAAATCTATGGGAATTACTCCCGTTCTTCATTTGCCCTGTATCAACTACACAAAGGAGCAGATTGACGCAACTCTCGTTGAGGCAGCAAACAGGGGAATTGACCATATTCTTGCACTTCGTGGCGATATAAACCCCGATATTCCGCCGGTTAAGGACTTTGCCTATGCCTGCGACCTTATCAGATATCTCCGTTCAAAGGGCGATTTTGACATTGCCGCAGCCTGCTATCCCGAGGGACATCCCGATGCGGATACCCTTGAACAGGACATTGAAAATCTGAAAATCAAGGTTGACGCAGGTGCTGACCACCTTATAACACAGCTTTTCTTTGACAATTCTTTCTTCTGGAATTTCCGTGAGGAAGCGGCTAAAAAGGGCATAAATGTGCCGATTGAAGCAGGAATTATGCCTGTTGTCAACAAAAAGCAGATTGAGCGAATGGTTACAACCTGCGGTGCAAGTCTGCCGCAGAAGTTTGTTAAGATTATGCAGAAGTATGAGCATAACCCCGAGGCTCTCCGTGATGCGGGAATTGCCTATGCAATCGACCAGATAATCGACCTTGCGGCAGGAGATGTTGACGGAATTCATCTTTACACGATGAATAACCCTTACGTTGCACAGAAAATCACCGAGGCAGTTTCGGGAGTTATTTCAGTATGATTCAGCTTGAGGAGATTTCCAAAGCTGAGGCGGCACGATATATGGGAATTCGCACCGCCCCCGATGAAAAAACGGCGGAGCTGCTTGACCGCTATGAAAAAATAGTTCGCAGCCGTCTTATGCCTGCATACGTGTGGAGGGAGTCACAGCTGACTTTTTCGACAGAGGGGGTGTATCTGTCGGGTTTATCTGTTCCCCTTACAGGTAAGAGCATACAAAAGCTTCTGACAGGCTGTGAGAGGGCGGTAGTCCTTGCGGCTACGGTATCGGCTGCGGCTGACAGCCTTATTCGGCAGGCGGCAGTTTCGGATATGGCAGGGGCAGTTGTGGCTGACGCTCTTTGCAGTGCGGCAATCGAGCAGGTGTGCGATATTGCGGAAACTGAGATTTTCGGGGATATGCCGAGGGAAAACCGCACATACCGTTTCAGCCCGGGATACGGGGATTTGCCCATAGAATTGCAGAAAAATCTCCTTGATTTTCTCAATGCACAGCGGCGGATAGGGTTAAGCTGCACCGACAGCCATATGCTCACCCCAACCAAATCAGTAACAGCAATTATAGGAGTTAAATAGTAATCAAGACCGTCCGTGAATAAAATGCGGACGGTTTAATTTTTTTAGTTGAAACGTATAAAACATTAAAGATATTAAGAAGTCATTTAAAAAAGATTACTAAATTTAGCCCTATTCTATTATGTAAAATTACTATTGACAGCAGAATAGAAAAAATGTTATAATATAAAAAAGGTATTATGCGTAAATTATTTGCCAAAAGGAGTATAAAATGAAAAAAGTTAGGGCGATTTCAGCTTTTATTTTAGCTTTGACAGCCGTTATTTCTGCAACAGGTTGCAGTAATGGCAAAGAATCATCAAATCCCTATGCCGATGTTGATGTGTCTGCCGATGTGCGAAATAAAATAAAGGAAAGTGTAATGACCACCGACCTTTTGCCTGATACAGAACTTGAAAACAAAACTATAAAATGGCTTGCTACATGGGATATAAATCCCGATGTTACGGGCAAAAATAAGCCTACAGAGCTTGTTGCTTTTGAGGAAAAATACGGCGGAAAAATTGAGTGGATTCAATGCGAACACGGCGACCGCTATGAAAAACTTGCACAGATGATTGACAGCGGTGACGGCGTTGACTTCTTCTATGCAGGTGATAAGGACGCATTCCCAAAGGGTGCAATCAGAGGTATGTTCGTCCCTGTTGATGAATATATTGATTTCAGTTCGCCTCTGTGGGAAGATGTGCAGGAAATAAACGACAGTCTTGTGTGGAATGACAAGCATTATTGCGTAATCACACAGACTACAGGGGACAATGTTGCCTGCGTTTACAACAAGAAAACCGTGGAGGAGGCAGGTTTGACTGACCCTGCGGAGTTGTATGCCAACGGAGAATGGACTTGGGACGCTTTCCACGATATGCTGAAAAGCTTTGTTGATGTGGAAAATGAAAAGTTCGGCATTGACAGCTGGTGGTATGAATTCGGTCTTATGGCAACTACAGGCATTCCTGCCGTTGAGGTGCAGAATGGAAAGCTTGTGAGCAATATCAGCCACCCTGCAATTGAAAGAGTTCAGAATTTTATGTATGACCTCTACTCATCGGGCAGTATTGCCCTTGGTGTTGGCGATTACGGCTGGGACACTCATCCAGAATATATCGGTGAGGGTAAGCTCCTTTTCTATCCTGTGGGACTTTATGAGTTCTATATGGAAAAGGAAAAGTGGACTGCCAAGTTTGGCGAGGACGTTGGATTTGTGCCAATGCCGAGAGATCCCGACGCTGATGAATATTATATCCCCGTTGGTATGGAGGCTTACTGTTTTGTAAAGGGCGGACAGAATCCCGAGGGAGTTGCACGTTATCTTGACTGCAAGAGATTTGCAATTCTTGACGAAACAACAAGTGAGCTTGGCGATCAGCAGTTCCGTGACGACTACGGCTGGTCTGAAGAAATGATTGAAATGAAAAACAGTATGCAGGAACTTGCAAACGACAATCCATTTATTGACGTATCAACAGGCGTTTCTGCTGACTGTGGAGAACTCCTTGATACTCAGCTCAGAAGTTCTGCAAGAGGAATTCCATGGAATGAAACATACGACTCAATTTATGCAACTCTTGATATAATGCTTGAAGATGCAAATAATAATTCAATAGAAGAATAATAATACTACTACGTAATACGAGAGGAGGGCGTGAATATGAAAAAGGTTCTTGTAACCGGAGGATGCGGTCTTATTGGTCAGCATATATGTTCAGGTCTGCTAAAAAAAGGATATGAAGTCATTGCAGTAGATGCCGAGGAGGGTTTCTACAATACGGGTAAGCTTAATTACAGTTTTATAAAGAGTGAAATAACCGACAAAAACAAGTATTCGGAGATTTTTGATAATAATGAAATTAATATCGTTATCCATGCGGCTTGTACGGTGGATAATGACTTAGGACCCATTGTTACGGATAAGCAGGTAAGCGACTCAAAGGCTTGTGATAAGTTCATTTACAGGTATGCTATGACTTGTGATACTGTAGAGAAATTCATACTTGTAAGTACTGACAGAGTGTATGAGTTCCCGAAAACCCGTGAGCCTATCCGTGAAGATGCCGATATAAAGATTACCTCAAACTATGCGGCTATGAAGTACGCATCTGAAAAGGCACTTATTTCTGAAATGCAGCACCATAAAGAAGTTATGGTATGTATTACACGTGTTTCACCTGTTTATACTTTTAATTTTGTAGATAATCTTGTTTCAAAGATTACTGACCCAAAGGACGGCTCAAAGTTTGTTTTCGGAAAGGGACAGTACGGCTTCCAGTTCTGCTGTGTTCACAATCTGGTTGATTTCATACTTTGCTTTGTAAAAAATGCCGAGGATATGCAGTTTGCAGGAATTTACAATGTCTGCGACAAAATGGCTACAACAGCGGCAGATATAATTTCCTTTATGCGTGAAAATCATTCCCTTGGAGCAGTTCTCCAGAAAACAGGCGGTGCTAAGCTGTCGAAAATCAAGGGTATTTTCGGTGGAAACAAGGACGAAAAGACAAACTATCGCTATCTTGATTTGAGCAAGGTGGAAAATAATAATCTCCTTGACAACACAAAGGCGAAAAAGCTTGTTAATTTCCGTTGGGATATTCACAATACGAAGTAGGGAGTGGTATGATGAGTACAAGAGAATATGCAGCCAATGTACTGGATTCGTTATCAGAAAATCAATTGTTGGATTTTTTGAGGATATTTGCCGATGATAATACACTGGCACGGGTTGAAAGTGAAATCATAGCCAATGACCCAAACCGAAAAAGGTACAGCAGTTTCAGTGAAATAATGGCTGAATTAGCTTATGAATAACCGCATAACGATTTGAATTTTTAATAAAAAAGAGGACTTTTTCGAGTCCTCTTTTTCATTCCGCCACAACAACGTAGTTGTCGGCGGCATTTTCTTTTGTAGCGTGTTCGGTAACATTCAACACCTTGACTTTAAGGGGGCGAGTTCCCATATTGATTTCGATAATATCGCCAACCTTTACATCATAAGATGCTCTTGCAACCTTGCCGTTTACCACGATTTTTTCAGCGTCGCAAGCCTCATTTGCAACTGTGCGGCGTTTTATAAGTCGTGTAACTTTCAGATATTTGTCTAATCTCATAATATTCTCCTTAATGAAAAAGGGCAGGAATACCTGCCCTATTATCATAATTAGTTACTTGTTAACAGCTTCCTTGAGTGTCTTGCCGGGCTTGAAGCCAGGAGCCTTGCTGGGAGGGCATGTCATCTTTTCCTTTGTTCTGGGATTGATGCAAGTCTTTTCGCCTCTCTGACGAACCTCAAATGTGCCGAAGCCTGTGATAGAAACCTTATCTCCGTTTACGAGAGCCTCAGAAATAGCTGCGATTGTAGCGTCAAGAGCTGATGCAGCGTCCTTCTTTGTGCAGTTAGCTTTATCTGCAATTGAATTGATGAGTTCTGTTTTAGTCATTTTTGTTTTCCTCCATAAATTAACATTTGTTTTTTTATATTATCAGAATGTTATTCTGATATATTCTTAGCTTTGCCCCAGTATATGTCAAGCTCCTCAATGGGCAGCTCTTTCATATCAAGGGAATCATTTTTCACAAGTTCCTCCGTAACAGCGAAACGCTTAATGAATTTATCTGTAGATGCACGGAGTGCCTGTTCTGCGTCAATTCCGAGATGACGGGCAGCATTTACACAGGAGAACAGCAAATCGCCCAGTTCTTCCTCCATATTTGCCTTGTCATTATTCTGTATAGCCTTGTCAAGTTCAGCTTTTTCAGCGGAAATACAAGCCACAGCGTCCTCAACACAGCGGAAATCCATACCTGCTCTCATAGCACGTTTACCCACCTTTTGGGCTCTCATAAGAGCAGGGAGGGTATTTGCCACGCTTTTGAGTGTATCGGTATAAGTTTCCTGTCCTTTGGTTTCCATTTTAATGGAATCCCAGTTTTTAAGCACCTCGTCAGAGGTATCGGCAATAACCTCGCCGAAAACGTGAGGGTGGCGTATAATAAGCTTTTTGCAGACTTCGTCGCACACTTCGTCAAAGTTGAAGTTATTCTGCTCCTCCTCGATACGTGTGTGGAAAACCACCTGCAAGAGAACATCGCCCAGTTCCTCACGGAGGAGAGCTGTATCTTTAAGGTCGATAGCCTCCAGCACTTCGCAGGTTTCCTCCAGAAAATCACTTCTAATGGACTCGTGAGTTTGTTCCTTATCCCAAGGACAGCCGCCCTCGGAACGGAGCAGTCTTACAATGTCCAGCAAATCTCCGATAGAATAATTTTCTTTCTGCTGATATTCAACCATAGAAAAAAGCACTCCTTAATAATACAATATATTGCTGAAAAAAGCAAGTTATTTTTTGCAATTTCGTATCAATTGCAGAATATCCGTCTATATGCAGTTTAATTTTGTACACTTTAACGAGATAACGCAATACATTAACCTCTGTCAACAAAGCCTATCTTGCGGTAAACCTTGGTGAGAGTACGCTGAGAGTAGCGGAGAGCCTTTTCAGCACCTGCTGTATAGCACTCTTTGAGGTATGCCTTATCCTGAATAAGACGTGCAAATTCATTGCGTACCGGTTCAAGGTGGTCAGCAACAGCCTCACCAACAGCAAGTTTGAAATCGCCGTAGCCCTTGCCTGCAAATTCAGCCTCTATAGCAGCGAAATCCTTGCCTGTAACGCTGGAATAAATAGTCATAAGGTTATTTATTCCGTCCTTGCCCTCACGGTATACAACTTCTGCTTCGCTGTCAGTAACAGCACGTTTGCACTTGCGGATAATTGTATCCTTATCGTCAAGAATGAGAATACAAGCATTGGGGTTTTCGTCGGATTTGGACATCTTCTTTGTAGGCTCCTGAAGTGACATAACCTTTGCACCGATTTCAGCGATATAAGGCTCGGGAACTGTGAAGAATTCGCCGTAACGCTGATTAAAACGCTGTGCGATATTTCTTGCAAGTTCAAGATGCTGTTTCTGGTCAACGCCAACGGGAACTAAATCCGCATTGTAGGCAAGAATATCCGCAGCCATAAGGGAGGGATATGTGAAAAGTCCCGCATTTATATCATCAGGGTGCTTCTGGCTCTTGTCCTTGAACTGCGTCATACGGCTCAATTCGCCGTACTGTGTATTACAGCACAGAACCCAGTTAAGCTCAGCGTGAGTTTTAACGTGGCTCTGAATGAAAAGAATTGACTTTTCAACATCAATTCCGCACGCCATAAGAAGTGCATAGGAATTGAGAGTATTCTGGCGGAGCTTTACAGGGTCCTGACGGACGGTAATTGCGTGCATATCAACAACGCAGTAGATGCAGTTGTACTCGTCCTGGAGAGGTCCCCAGTTGCGAACAGCACCGATATAGTTACCTAAAGTGAAAGTACCTGTAGGCTGAATTCCGCTGAATATAAGCTTTTTATCTTCCATTTGTGAGAAAACTCCTTAATCAGTTGTTGCCATTGCGTTTTGCAAGCTCGTCCTTGAGCTGGCAGCTTCTCAGCTCGTTGAGAACCTTCTGATAAAGCACGTATACGTTACGCTTTTCGGGCTGGTCCTCAGGGATAATTCCGGGAGCGAATTCAGTCTTGTATACGCCGCTCTTTGTGAGGAGGAATACATTGTGAACTCTGCCTCTTGGGAGGTCAAACTGAGTTGTCTTTTCGCACTTAGGAAGCATTGTATTTGATACAGCTACGAGGTTGTGAGCTGCCTGAACGAGAGTTCTGTACTTCTGTGATGCACCTGTGTACTCGCCGCCGTTGTTGAAGTAGAGGTTAGCAGCACCGTTGATGAAGCAAACCATTGTGGAGAGTACGTTGTTGGGCATAGGAATGTCGATTACAACGCCGTAAACGTCATTCTTTCTGAAATTTCCCTTGAAGAAGTCAATAGGGAAGTTGAGAGCCTGATTTCTTGTCATCAGGTATTTCTGTGTAACTGGGTATCTATCTACTGTAGCCATGGTAAAAAATTTCCTTTCAAATATGTTTTGTTTGTGTGAGGGGGTTTTTTAGAGTTTCCCTTAATCTAAGATATCTTTTGTCATTCCTGCTAACTTCTCCATACCCTCAATAATCTGTTCGTTGGTAGGAGTTGAGTAGTTAAGGCGGAATGAGTGACTTACATCGCTTTCGGAAATGCTGAATGAATTTCCGGGAACGATAGCAACCTTGTATTCCTGAACAGCTTTTGTGCAGAATGCGTTCATATCGCAGTCATCGGGGAGAGTACACCAGATGAACAAACCGCCCTCAGGCTTAACGTAAGTAATCTTCTTTGAGAAGCCGTTGTCGATATAGCTGCACATAAGCTCGCACTTTTTGCGGTAGATTTCACGGAGCTTGTTGAAATGTGCCTCACGGTCAACAGTTGTCATAAAGCGGTGTGAAACAACCTGTGCCCAGATGTTTGAATGAACATCTGAAACCTGCTTGCACACAACCATTTTCTGAATGATTGGAGCAGGTGCGGAAACGAAGCCTGTTCTGAATCCTGATGAAATAAGCTTTGAGAATGTAGAGGAGTAGATAACTCGTCCCTCTGTATCAAGGCTTTTGATTGCGGGAATATTTTCCCCTGCAAAACGTAGTTCACCGTAGGGGTCGTCCTCTAAGATAATGAAATCATAGCGGCAGGCGAGTTCATAAACTGCCTTACGCTTTTCCCAGGACATTGTACGTCCTGTGGGATTCTGGAAATTGGGGATAAGGTAGAGGATTTTCACATTGGGCTGTGTTTTCAGTGCATCTTCAAGCTTGTTGAGGTCAATTCCGTCATCTTCCATTTCAATTCCCACAAGATTTACATTGTAGGAACGGAAAGCGTTGAGTGAACCGATGAAGCTTGGTGATTCGCAGAGGAGAGTATCGCCCTCGTTGAGAAGCACCTTGCAGGAAAGTTCATTAGCCTGCTGACCGCCCGATGTAACGATAAGGTCATCGAATTCCTTATGGAAACAGTTTTTCTCAGTCATCCAGCCTTTAAGGAAATCACGGAGAGGAGTATAACCCTCTGTGATATTGTACTGGAGAGCAAGAACGGGGTCATCACGGAGAAGTTCAGCTGAAAGCTCAGCGATACGCTCTGTTGGGAATGCCTCTGGAGCAGGATTTCCTGCCGCAAAAGAAATAACTCCGGGAACAGAAGTAAATTTAAGAATTTCTCTGATAGCCGATGCCTGTAATCCTGTTACTTTATCGGAAAATTTATATTCCATTGGGTATCGTCCTTTCTATAAATTGTATAATTATCATATTGTTATGGGCATCTCTAAAAACTCCTTTGATTAAAGAAAAAACAGATAGGTATGACAGCTGCAAGGAAACCTTCCGAAGGCGTGCTGTCGCACTCCAAGGGAGGTTGACGAAGCAGATGACGTGCATAGCTGTTTTTTCTCAAAAGGGGTTTTTAGAGATGCCCTTATG
>JAFSBM010000095.1 GCA_017437285.1 Ruminococcus sp.
GCTTGACTGTATCATAGTGTTATTCGTATACAATCTGATCTTTGCAAATTTCAAATCTGCTTACTCCATCCAGAGATTCAATATCATCAGGAGTAAGTGTATCAATCAGAACCGTGTCATCATTTTCTGTTATCAGCGTGCATCGAATGATGCCATCACACGGGATATTCTTTGGCTCGTTCAAAGTAAAAACAGGTAGCTTGTCGTGAAAACAATGAGCATTTCCATTGCAATCTGTCAGTCTTGCTTCTACAAATACAGGGTAGGATTTATCTATGACTCTTACAATTTCAATTTTTACATTAATCATAATAATCAATTTCCGTTCTTGGCTATATCCCACTCAATTTTAAGGTACAAACTTATTGCTTCACGTAGTTTTTTTGCATCACTTTTAATCTGGTTAGGAAGATTGTTTAGGAGTAATATTTCCTCTCGCAGTTTATCAATCTGATCAGAGTAATTGGTTTCGTTTCCTTGAGAAAGCTCAAGGAATTCTTCAATTTTTTGCTGATCCCTTTCGATTTGGTTATTGATTCTTCCGCAAACAAATAAATCAGTTTTAATCTGCATTCCTTCAAGCAAATCAATAATTAATTCATTCTTGCCCTGATTTGTATCTTTTGACATCAGCTCAATATCCACGTTTTCAACTTTATCGCACCCGAAATACAGCATCAATAATTGCGTCTGCTCGTAGGCATCTTTAAATAAATCTGGTAAATCTTCATCAGAGAGCGATCGTAATATAGCATAATATGCCGAGAGAACCTTCGATGTCGTATTGCGAACATTTTGGATCCATTCAATTCTTGCACTTGCCTTTAGATTCGCATCAACATTAATTTGATTCAGTTTTTCAGTCAACAGATTGGTTTCTAACTGTGATTTTCTGCTTTGAATTGCAGAAACAATTGCGATTGCACCTGCTGAGACAAGCGAAACTATCTCAACAATGTTTTCTGAAACAGCGTTGATAAACACATCCATAGATTTTCAACTCCTTGGCAGATATAGAACTAAGATAATTATATCACAACTTCTATCATATTTCAATGGTTATCACTACTTCTTTGCAATAAACTTAGCCGCCTTCGCACCCATGCTCACTGTACTGTTGACACTCATCATATTCACATGAACGCTCGTATCCAGTCCAAACATCTGAGCAATTCTCGGCACTTCATTTGCCGACAAACAGATTCCGACCGCAATGAGCGGATGCTGTGTGAATGTTAACAGTCCAAGATACAGGATGGTGGTCTGCAAAAATGCTGTCATACAGGTGGCGATGACCTGCTTGATCCAGTTGTAGAACCCATCCGTGAATCCTCTCGGTACGGAGAACAGGTACAGACTGCCGATGGCAATCTGACATAGAAGAATACCGCCACGCTTGATGTTGGCGAACACAACCTTGATGGTGCAGTAGCCGAACAGGATAATAAAGAACAGGTTAAAGAGTGACGCTGTTCCCGACAGCTCGGTTGCAACAAGCAGTGCCATTTCTCCGAGAGAATACGGCGATTCTCCTGTAAAGCTGTGCAGCAGATCCGTGGCGAATGTGCCTTGCAGGTCGGTACAGAAGCTGTATAGTCGCTGCGGTACGACTGTCACAAGGTTTGCCGCCATGAAGCCCTTGAGAACATTCAGGCAGGTATTCTTGATGTTTGCCTGCCCCGATTCATAGCTGATCGCCGTATCAAAGATAGCGACCACCATACCGCATACGAACAGCATCCATGCAAGGTGATGGAACAGAGACAGGAATGCGCCTGCCCAAGCCATATCAAAGATGTCGGCTGCGGATTCATTGATAAATTCAAACAGTTCCGATACTGCACCGAAGATGAGGTTGAACAGCCATTCGAACATACACTCCCAGATCCAGTCACCGATGGCTTCTGTTGCACCTCCGATAGTGCTGTCCCACAGGGACGAGATTCCGTCACCGATCCAATCGATGGCGTCGCCAATCCAATCAAACATCCGCATCACCTCCGGTCTTGGTGATCTCACCCTTTAAGCGATACAGGTTACTTCGTCTTGCACCGCTTGGGTGGTATCTTGGAAGCCTTTGCAGAAGACCGTTCTTTTCCAGCTCATTGAACGCAAGGAACACAGTACTTCTTGCAAGGTTCAGGTCTTTTGCGATCAGTCTGACTGACGGAAAGCATTCACCGTTTCTGTCTGCACGGTTGCACAGATAGCAGTACACAGCGATTGCCTTATGCGTCAGTCCCAGATCGTAGATTCTTCTTGGTTGTAACATTGCTCTATCATCCTCCCGTCTTTACATTAAATTTTACCTTCTCCCCGTGGGGATGTGGCTCATGCTCATTCACGATTTCCACCTCCGCTTCTGGTGGCGGAATCACTTTTTTCTTCTGCGGATATTTCACAGCAATCTCTCTCATCAGCTCATCACGTTCCAGATACCGCACAGCTCTTGCACCCTTGTCGGGGAGCATATATGGCTCATGGAAGTGAATACCCCACTTGAAGTACAGTTTGAGTTTTGAAATCATTGGATGTGTTCCTGTTTTCATAACGATGAACTGACCTTTCGGCATGGACTTCAGCTCATCCACCGTCATCAGCGGTCTGCCAATCATCTGCAAGGATTTGCTTTGCTCTCGTCCATGGGATACCGAGCCTGACAGGACTGTTTGCTCTCCCAGAGCCTTAGAAAGCACTTCAGCTGACTGTGAATTCGGAGCAAAGCCACCGAACACCGTCAGCTGTGTGTTGTCTGTGATGATTTCCATACCCTGTTTTCCGTATGTCTGTTCCAGCTGTGCGAATGATTGAATAATTGCTACAATGGATATTTTTCTGGAACGTCCTGCAGAAAACATTGCTTCAAGACCGTCAATCTTCGGGAAGGTGCCGAGTTCGTCGCAATAGAACATAACCCTCTTATCCAGCGTACCGCCTTTCTCATCGGCGATAGACAGGATTTCTCGGTAGAGCTGCTGAATCAGCAGACTGACCATGAAGTATTTTGACTGATCTTCCTCCGGCAAAATTACGAATACAGCACACTTTTCACTGCAGAACTTCTCAGCGTCAATGGCTGTACCGAAGCACAGAATCTGTTCCATCTCCGAGTCGAGAAAGCTGTTCAATCGTGACAGTGCTGTACTCATAACGGAAAGCATTGCCTGGTCAGATGAGTTCAGTGCCGCACCTGCAAGCCATTTTGCTTTGTGTTCCGACGGGAGCATCTCCATCAGCTCTGCGAAGTACATCTGTGTTTTTTCCTTACTGGTCTTGGCAGGCTTCTTTGCAATCAAGTCCTGAATGAGCTTGAACACTGTGACGATATGCCTTTCGTTCTTGTCACCAAACTCCGCAACAAGCAGTATGGTGGAGGAGAGGAGACCTTCTGCTGCGTCGTAGAAGAATGCGTTCTGACCGTAGTTTCCGTCGTTGCTGCCGATGTTGATGATTGTCTTTGCTGTGATCTTTGCGTATTTTTCAGCCTTTGCTTTTGCGGAAAGGTTTGTCCTATCCTCAAGGTATTCGTCCATATACTTGTTTACCATGTGCAGGATGTTGTTTTCATCCGATCTGGTCGGATTACGCAGGTCAAGCACAGAAACATGATACCCATAATACTTACTTGCGATAGTTCCGTAGTTTCGAGCCACGTCTCCCTTGGTATCGGTACTGAGAAAGCTCATCCCCGAAGCACAGGCAAACTCAATATTCGGATACAGAAAATACGCTGTCTTACCCACGCCGGCTGCACCAATCATCAGTGTGTGAACATCTCCTGTGTCAATCAGTGCTGTCGTGTTCGTTGTTCCTCGGCAGGCTACCACTGTTCCTTCGAGGTTTGGCAGATTCTTTCCCTGTCGCCACAGTTCAGGCTCGAATGGCAGAGAGGAAAAAGAGTGACGGATTTCCTGCTTCGTTGCCCATCTCGCTGTACCGTGCTGACCGTCACCAACCTGTTTTGCCTTGATTCCGTTAATGCTCTTGTTATCCAATACATTCACAAGAATCAGAAACAAGGCAAAGAACGCTATCATAATTCCGATTGTCACCATTTGTCTTTCATCCAAATTCTCACTTCCTCCCATATATTATTCTTCTTTCTGAAGATAATATATCTTCTTCATGTTAATCCTTCAAGGTATCGCACTGCAAGACAGCCGCTATCCGAATTGAAGGTCAGTTTCGGGTTCGGGTTCAATTTCTTCCTCCTGCGTCTGCTCCTGATTCCTCAGTGCTTCATCCACAGATACTCTTAAGGCATAATCCGCAAGGTCATACAGCTTATCTGCGGTAGATCGTGTCTGTTCTTCCGTTCTTGCATAGCATTTCAGATCCTGCAATACATCTGCGACTTTTTCACCCAATTCTCTCCGAAGACTAACTGCCTTTGAGTGATCGTGATACGGTCGGTAGAATGCTGCCAACCTCTCCGCAGAGCTTCTGAAATCCCGATCGGCATCTTGCTTTGAGCCTGTTTTTTTCGAAAAGAAAACCGAGCCTGCAAGAGCATACTCGGCGAGATACCTATATTGTCCGTTTTGAAATGCAGCATTAAGCTGTGATCTCAGCTTTTCAATTCTGCATGGGTAATACTGCAGGCTTTCTGCCTGTCGTTCATATTCCTCCAATCTTCTATGCGGAACAGCAGGAACAAATGGAACACCTTTTTCTTCCTTGAGATCCTCGTTCCAATCTTTGTTGTTTGGCGGATAAATCGTCAGATTATCATAGCCACGTTCACTTAGAATATCCCAGAGTCTGTGTGCTGCGTCAATGCCTCCTTCGTCATTATCGGTACAGATCACAACCCAATCAATGTTCGGATGTTCTTCCAGCGCAGTCAGCACAGCACTTTCATACACACCGTTCATGGCGATATATGAGTCATTCTCCCAACCGCCATTCGGGTTCATGGAAATAAAGCTGAGCATATCTATGGGGGCTTCAAAGACGAACAGCATATTGCTTTTACCGAAATGGGCGAAGCTGTACTTGGTGTCCGAGCCTTCGATGGTCTGTCGGAAGCTGTTTCCGAATGTGGTTGTGGAGCGTTTGTGAGCCTGCCTTGGGACTCCATTGCCGTCCACGCCTACGAACACGGCATTGTGGTGCTTTTTGTCCTCATAGAGAAGTTTCTTCTTTGCAAAATGGGTGATGACCTCCGGGGCAATGAACCTCTGCTTGATGAGATAGGCATAGACACGGTGCATATTGTCGTTGGCTTCGGGGAGTCTGAACTCCTTTTTCTCTTTTGCCATAACAGGCTGAACCTCATGGGTAAGGGGCAGAGCTGAGTGACCGAGCAAAGCCTGCATTGCCTCCTGAAAGTTCATCCCGTAATGCTCACGCATGAATTTAATCGGGCCGCCGCCAATCTGATTCTTGTGGTCATACCACTGCGAACCACTGATGGTGATGCTGTCGTGCTTGCCGTATCCGTCGTGATATATGAGCTTGAATTCTCTGCCCACGGGAACTAATTTCTCACCTCGCATTCGTAAGAATGTGGGCAGGTCTACGTTGTTTGCGAGCTGTTTCTGCTCGTCGGTGTAGGGGATATATGGCATGGTTTCACCTCCGTTCTGAAATAGAAAAAGCCGTCTGTGATTGTTAGTCACAAACGGCTATGTAATAGTATTCAGTTCGATATATTGGGATTTGGATTACTTCTTTTTCTTCGGTGTAGGAAGCTCGTTATACATTTCATCAAATAGCTTAGATAGAAACTCTTTGCTGTCAACATTATCAACCAACAACATTTCTTTTGCCCCCTCATAAGGCAATTCATAGGTTGCATTTGGCATAAGAGCGATAGCGGATTTAACAGGCTTTACAAGCAATCTGTCATCATAAATTCCACCAACGATTTTACCACGATAGTAAATGATATATTCACCCATCATTGCTCTGTACGTTATTTCTTCTAATTCGGATAGCTGTTCCAGCACAAAGTCCAGATACTCTTTACTTGAAGCCATATCGCACCTCCGTCAAATTCTAATTTTTAAGCCAGTTCGCTTTCTAACATTATACCACATTCTTCACCATTTTTTCAATACGCAATAAAACAGAACCCTCGGATTACCGAAGGTTCTATATATCTATATTTCATTCTCCAAGCAACGCCGCCACGATCCTTGCACCAAGTTTCAGACCTGCACGACCGGCTTCATCGGCAACAATGGTGCTGTATCTGCCGATGAGCTTTTCCAGTTCCTCTGCCTTGCTCTCCGATAGTTCTCGTTTGGCAAAGTCGTGAATTTCCTTGCTGATCTCATTGTATTCTGTGCAGCTGCCCAGCGGAACATCCAGTTCCAGTGCGAATTTCTCCGTCAGTTTATCCATCATATTCATGGGAGTAACCTCTCTTTCTGTTGTAGCTCTTTTCAACTACAATACCACACTTTCCGCAAAAGATCCATTCACGAAACCAGACAAATAATCATCGCAGATATGCAGCAAGATTGACAACCTTAAGTCCGTTCTGTCTGGCATACTCCACCGTGTAAGCAGTACCGCCGCTGTTTTCTGTGAGGTATGCAATGCAGTAACCGCTGTAATCCACAAGGTGTCTGTTCCGCTTATGCATACAGCCACGGCAATAGGCTTCTTCCGTATATACA
>JAFSBM010000096.1 GCA_017437285.1 Ruminococcus sp.
ACCTACAATACCTACATAATAATTATATCATAAACGAGCAAAAAAGTCAAGTAAAATCCCGAAATTTCCAGAATTCTTTTAAGTCATGTTTTGTCACCAAGTGGCAAAGATGGGTTATAGCATATTGTTGATACTATGTCAACATAAATTTCGTTATGAAATTGTGGGCGGATATTATCCGCCCACACAAAAAATCACGATATATAGGTAGATTTTACCAATTCACGCTTTATAAGACATAAGGGCATCTCTAAAAACCCTTTTTTAGAAAAAACAGCTATGCACGACATCTGCTTCGTCAACCTCCCTTGGAGTGCAAAAGCACGCCTTCGGAAGCTTTCCTTGCAGCTGCTGCACCTATCTGTTTTTTCTTTAATCAAACGGGTTTTTAGAGATGCCCTTATATCAATTATCCTTGACATTTACCATTTTCATATTTTTTTATTTCTGAGGTATTGCAAATTCTGAAATAATATGGTATAATATAAATATAACTTAATAGACGGGAGCTTGTGTTACAGGCTGAGAGGGAGGTATAACCTCCGACCGAGAACCTGATTTGGATAATGCCAACGTAGGGATGCCTGATTTGATTTATTGGGAGAAAAATGACTTTACGGAAGCTATCTATATGGTAGCTTCCTTTTTTTATTATTTATTTTTACTTGGAGGTACAATTATGGTAAAAATCAATGGCGAACTTGTTGATGCGGCAGGTAAAACGGTTGCGGAATATCTTTCGGCAGCTTCTTACGATTTAAAAAGAGTCGCTGTAGAGCGAAACGGCGAAATTGTTCCAAAATCCGAATACGCTGAAGCAATCCTATGGGACGGAGATTCCGTTGAGGTTGTAAGCTTTGTGGGAGGTGGTTAATATAATACCGACAAAAGAGGAATGGCAATCAGCCCTTGAAGAACGCCACGGAAAGAAGCTGCAGGAGAAATTTTCCTCAGCGGTGGTCTGTATCTGCGGACTTGGCGGACTTGGCTCAAATATTGCGGTGGCTCTTGCAAGGGCAGGTATAGGAAAGCTGATTTTGATTGATTTTGACAGGGTGGATATAACAAATCTTCACCGACAGCAGTATAAAGTCTGTCAGTTGGGGGAGTACAAAACAAATGCCCTTAAAGAAAATCTGCTGGAAATTGCACCTTATCTGAAAGTTGAAATTCATACGCAAAGGCTTACTAAGGACAATATCACACAGCTGTTGAAAGATGCGGATATTATCTGCGAAGCCCTTGATATAGCGGAATTTAAGGCAATGCTCGCCAATGAGGTGCTTGAAAAAATGCCTGAAAAATACCTTGTATCAGCATCGGGTATGGCAGGTATGGGTGATGCAAATCTGATAAAAACCCGAAAAATCACAAGCCGATTTTATATCTGCGGTGATGAAGTCAGCGATGTAAATGACGGAATAGGGCTTATTTCAAGCCGTGTAATGCTTTGTGCCGCACATCAGGCACATATAGTTCTGCAAATTATAAGCGAAAGAAGGAAATTACAATGAACAATGATAAACTGATTATAGGCGCTCACGAATTTAATTCCCGATTTATTCTCGGTTCGGGAAAATATTCAATGAAGCTTATTGAAGCCGCTGTAAAGGACGCAGGTGCGGAGATTATTACTCTTGCGGTACGCCGTGCCAACACAAAGGAAAGCGAAAGCATACTTGACTATATTCCCGATGGAGTAACACTTCTTCCAAATACAAGCGGTGCAAGAACTGCTGAGGAGGCTGTTCGTATTGCACGGCTTGCAAGGGAGCTTGGCTGCGGAAATTTCGTAAAAATCGAAATTATGCGTGACAGCAAATATCTTCTCCCCGATAATCAGGAAACTGTAAAAGCAACAGAAATCCTTGCAAAAGAGGGATTTGTGGTTATGCCATATATGTACCCCGACCTCAATACTGCCCGTGACCTTGTAAATGCAGGTGCGGCAAGCGTAATGCCCCTTGCCTCTCCAATCGGCTCAAATAAAGGACTTGCCACAAAGGAATTTATACAAATTCTCATTGATGAAATCGACCTGCCAATTATTGTTGATGCAGGTATCGGCAGACCGTCACAGGCTTGCGAGGCTATGGAAATGGGTGCGGCAGCAATTATGGCGAATACGGCACTTGCAACCGCAGGAGATTTGCCAATGATGGCAGCTTCATTCAAAAATGCAATTGAAGCAGGCAGACAGGCTTATTTAGCAGGTCTTGGACGAGTACTCACAAGAGGTGCATCTGCATCGGACCCTCTTACAGGCTTTTTACGTGATTGAGGAGAGTGAAAATGGAAAACTGTTTTTTTGTTGACTCCGAATATTTATCCCCGAAAGCTCTTGAAAAAAAGCACAGACTTGAAACGGATAAAAGCTCACGTACAAATCATATGGAATATATGGAGGGAATGGAGATTATTGAATCAGATGTCCGTGAAAATGTAATTTCACAGATGAACTCCTACAATCCCGATAAATATACTGCAAAGGACGTATTAGCGGCACTTGAACACACAACCTGTTCCATTGAGGATTTCAAGGCACTTTTATCTCCTGCGGCAGAGCCGTTTTTAGAGCGTATGGCGGAACGTGCAAGACTTGAAACAAGCAGGCATTTCGGCAATACCGTCTATCTTTTTACTCCGATTTATATTGCCAATTATTGCGAAAATTACTGCGTATACTGCGGATTTAACTGCTATAACCACATCAGCCGAATGAAGCTGAATATGGAGCAGATTGAACATGAAATGAAAGTAATTTCAGACAGCGGAATGGAAGAAATTCTCATTCTCACAGGGGAAAGCCGCAGTCAGAGCAATGTGGAATATATCGGTGAAGCCTGCAAGCTGGCACGTAAATATTTCCGTATGGTGGGACTTGAAATTTATCCCGTAAATACTGAGGAATATGCCTATCTCCACCAATGCGGTGCAGATTATGTGACCGTATTTCAGGAAACCTACGACAGCGATAAATATGAGCAGCTGCATCTTCTTGGACATAAGCGGATTTACCCCTACCGCTTTGACGCACAGGAGCGTGCGTTGCGTGGCGGTATGCGAGGTGTGGCATTTTCCGCACTTCTGGGGCTTTCCGATTTCAGAAAGGACGCACTTGCAAGCGCACTCCACGTTTACTACCTGCAAAGGAAATATCCCCACGCTGAAATGTCACTTTCCTGCCCAAGACTCCGCCCCATTATCAACAATGATAAAATCAACCCCAATGATGTAAGAGAGTCGAAGCTGTGTCAGATTTTGTGTGCGTACAGAATTTTCCTGCCATTTGTGGGAATTACCGTTTCCTCCCGTGAAAGTGCGGAATTCAGAAACGGCATTGTGAAAATTGCGGCTACAAAGGTATCAGCAGGAGTTTCCACAGGTGTAGGCGACCACGAAAGCAAATACACAGGGAAAAATGACAATTCCGTGCAGGGTGACGAGCAGTTTGAAATTGACGACAGCCGAAGCCTTGATAAAATGTACAAGGATATTGCAGATGAGGGTTTGCAGCCTGTACTCAATGATTATTTGTATGTGTAAGGAGGGAATGAAATGAAAAACTTTGATTCCACATTGTATTTTATAACTGACAGCACAGGCTGGACAGAGGAAGAATTTTTACGCCGTGTAGAGGAGGCTCTCAAAGGCGGAGCAACTCTTGTTCAGCTCCGTGAAAAGGACAAATCCACAAGAGAATATATGGCACTTGGTGAAAAGGTACATAAGCTGACAAAGGCATATAATGTTCCTCTTATCATTGATGACCGCATTGATGTGGCAATGGCGATAGAGGCGGAGGGAGTTCATCTCGGTCAGAGCGATATGCCAATTTCTGCGGCACGTAAAATTTTAGGGGAAGATTTTATTATCGGAGCTACAACAAAGACTGTACCGCAGGCACTGGAAGCCTATGAGCAGGGTGCGGATTATCTCGGTGTTGGGGCGATTTATCCCACTACCACAAAGGTAAAAACCGTGCTGACCTCTACGGAAACTCTTGACGCAATCTGCAAGGCTGTACCAATTCCTGTAAATGCTATCGGAGGATTGAATAAGACGAATATTCATGTTCTTGAGGGTATAGGAATTGCAGGAATCTGCGTTGTATCTGCTATTATGAAAGCGGATAATCCCAAAGAGGAAACGGAAATACTTTTAAGGCAATGCCGCACAGAGCTTGTGCGAAAGATGCGAAGTCAGATTTTTCGTTAGATTGTACAGAAATTCCGCAGGCATACTGCCGTATGTCAAGGGATTTCTGTGCAAGATAGCGGAAAATATGCAAGCAGATTTTGTGCAAAGCCTTTAGGCGGGCTTTGTGCGGTGTTGCCTTTTACATTGGAAAAAAGCTTAAAGCTTAAATTTTCAGCGGCATATTGGGGGCACCACCTTATGTCGTTTAAAAACGATGCTGATACGAAAGGAGTTTTACAATGAAAATGAAAACAGCATTGACCATTGCAGGAAGTGATTGCAGTGGAGGCGCCGGTATTCAGGCAGATATCAAAACTATGACTATGAACGGTGTTTATGCAATGAGTGCCATAACGGCATTGACAGCACAGAACACACTGGGCGTTACGGGTATATCAGAGGTATCTCCCGATTTTTTGGAAGCGCAGCTTGATGCGGTTTTTCAGGATATTTTTCCCGATGCCGTAAAAATCGGAATGGTACCTTCACCTGCACTTATTGATGTAATTGCTGCAAGTCTGAAAAAATACAGGGCGAAAAATATTGTTATTGACCCTGTTATGGTGGCTACAAGCGGTTCAGCTCTGTCAAAGGAAAGTGCAATTGCTGCCATGAGGGAAAAGCTATTCCCCATTGCGACGGTAATAACTCCCAATATCCCCGAATGTGAGGTACTGGTGGGAAGAAAAATCACCTCCGTTGAGGAAATGGAGCAAGCTGCAAAGGAACTTACCCAAACCTACGGCTGTGCATTTTTGTGCAAGGGCGGTCATTCCGTCAATGACGCCAATGACCTTTTGTGTATCGGCGATAAGCTGATATGGTTTAACGGCAAACGCATAGACAATCCCAATACCCACGGCACAGGCTGTACTCTTTCCTCTGCTATTGCCTCAAATCTTGCGAAGGGCTATTCTACGGAGAATTCCGTTGAAATGGCAAAGGAATATATATCTGAGGCACTATCGGCTATGCTTGACCTTGGCAAAGGCAGCGGACCTATGTGCCATGCGTTTAAGGGGATTTATAAATCGGAATTTGAAGAATAATCTGTTTGAAAGGAATTAAATTATGAGAGCTTATACAACACAAATGGATGCCGCAAGACAGGGCATTATCACTCCCGAAATGAAAGCGGTTGCTGAAAAGGAATACCGCACAGAAGAAGAAATCCGTGAACTTGTTGCAGCTGGAAAGGTTGTTATCTGTGCAAATAAGCTGCACAAGTGCATAAATCCTAACGGTGTAGGCTCAATGCTCCGCACAAAAATAAATGTAAACCTCGGTGTGTCCCGTGACTGCAAGGATTATGACATTGAAATGCAGAAAGTTATGACCGCTGTGAATATGGGAGCAGAGGCAATTATGGATTTATCCTCCCACGGCAATACACAGCCGTTCCGTCAAAGGCTTACTGCCGAATGTCCTGCTATGATAGGTACAGTTCCTGTTTATGACAGCGTAATCCACTATCAGCGTGACCTTGCTTCGCTTACTGCAAAGGATTTCATTGATGTTGTAAGACTTCACGCACAGGACGGCGTTGACTTTGTAACGCTCCATTGCGGTATCACTCGCAAGACAATTGAACAGATAAAAAAGCACAAGAGAAAGATGAATATTGTTTCCCGTGGCGGTTCACTTGTATTTGCCTGGATGAGTATGACAGGGGAGGAAAATCCTTTTTATGAATATTATGATGAAATCCTTGAAATCTGCCGTGAATATGACGTGACAATTTCTCTCGGTGATGCCTGCCGTCCCGGCTGTCTTGCTGACGGAAGTGATGTTTGTCAGATTGAGGAACTTGTACGGCTTGGAGAACTTACAAAACGTGCGTGGGAAAGAGATGTACAGGTAATGGTTGAGGGTCCGGGGCATATGCCTATGGACCAGATTGAAGCCAATATGAAAATGCAGCAGACTATCTGCATGGGTGCTCCTTTCTACGTTCTCGGACCTATTGTAACTGATATTGCTCCCGGATATGACCATATTACATCTGCAATCGGCGGTGCAATTGCGGCGGCAAGCGGTGCGGCATTTCTTTGTTATGTAACGCCTGCGGAGCATCTTGCACTTCCAAATGTTGATGATGTAAAGCAGGGAATTATTGCATCAAGAATTGCGGCACACGCTGCGGATATTGCAAAAAAAGTTCCTCATGCAAGAGATATTGACGACGCTATGGCTGATGCAAGACGCACCTTTGACTGGGAAAAACAATGGGAGTGTTCAATTGACCCCGAAACTGCAAAGGCAATTCGTGACAGCCGTTCACCTGAGCAGGAGGACAGCTGTTCAATGTGCGGTAAATTCTGTGCTGTAAGAAGTATGAATAAGGCTTTGAACGGCGAATATATTGATATTTTGTAATATAGGGCATCTCTAAAACCCCTTTTGAGAAAAAAACAGCTATGCACGACATCTGCTGCGTCAACCTCCCTCGGAGTGCGGTAGCACGCCTTTGAAAGGTTTCCTTGCAGCTGCCGCACCTATCTGTTTTTTTTCTTTAATCAAACGGGTTTTTAGAGATGCCCTATATTGCCACAAAGCTGATGCCCTTTAGTAATGCGTAATTAGGTTAAAATCATTAGCCATTAGCTTTTAGCCTTTCAAAACGGTAGATTAATTTCTGCCGTTTATTTTTTTTTATTACAAATCTGGCTATATACCGCAATATTTACCGCAGCCATCAGCTAAAGGGCATCTCTAAAAGCTAAAGGCTAAAGGCTAACAGCTTTTAAAAATTACACATTAAATAAATTGACTGATAAAAGCTGACATTTTTTTCACCCTGTCCGTAGTATAATATATAGGGCAACTCTAAAAACCCCTTTTGAGAAAAAGCAGCTATGCACGACATCTGTTTTTTCTTTAATCAAACGGGTTTTTAGAGATGCCCTAAAGGCTAAAGGCTAACAGCTTTTAAAAATTACACATTAAATAAATTGACTGATAAAAGCTGACATTTTTTTCACCCTGTCCGTAGTATAATGTATAGAGGACAGCTTTAAGGGGGATAAATATGACGATTTATGTTGATGTTTTAATTGTTCTGAATATATATGTCAATTATTTTCTTCTGCTTATAACAGCGAAAATAAGCGGCTCTCACCTTAAACCATGGCGGTGCGTGGCTGCATCGGTCTACGGCAGTTTATTTTCCCTGCTCATACTTGCACCGCAGCTGCCCAATTGGGTTAATACCGCAATTAAGCTCATAGCTGCCGCAACGGTGGTTATGATAGCCTTTGGAATCCGCAATACACGGCGATTTCTGAAAAATTCCGCCGCCTTTTACATAACGAATTTTATTCTTGCAGGCGGAATTTACGGGGCATATATATGGCTGAAACCCGACTCTCTGCACTTTTCCAACTCCTGTTTTTACATAGATTTCTCACTTCTGCTGCTTATCGGTGCAACTGCGGCATTTTACCTTTTGGCTTGCATAATCCGCCGATTGTGGGCAGGTTCACCGCTGGAGGGCTACAGGGTGTATATCCGCCTTGGTGAACGGCTTCTCACCTTTGAGGGACTTGCTGACACGGGAAATTGCCTTGTGGATTTTTTCACGGGAAAGCCTGTGATGATATGCCCTGCGGCAGATATCGGAGAATTGCCAAAGGGGACGACAAAGAGGTTAATTCCCGTGAATACCGTATCTGGGGAGGGACTTATGGAGATTTTCCGCCCCGATGAGGTGCTGATTTCCGCAGAAAATGAGAAGAAACGGCACACGGCAGATGTAATGATAGGACTGGGCGAAACGCATGGAAAAGCGATTTTTAATCCGAAAAATTTTTAAGGAGAAACAATTATGGAGATTTTCAGAAGAATTATGGACAAGGTGAAAAAAATGTTCAATGGAGAAGGTGAAGATGTTTTTTATGTCAACGGCCCTGACACTTTGCCGCCGCCGCTGACACGTGAGGAGGAAGAAACGGTATTTGCCGCCCTTTCAGAAAATGATTCACAGGCGAGAAATACCCTTATTGTGCGGAATTTAAGGCTTGTGGTGTATATCGCCAAAAAGTTTGAGTCAACAGGAATTGGTACGGAGGATTTAGTATCAATCGGCACAATCGGGCTTATAAAGGCGGTGAATACATTCTGTCCTGACAAGAATATAAAGCTTGCCACCTATGCCTCACGCTGCATAGAGAACGAAATCCTGATGTTTTTGCGAAAATCCTCCCAATATCGTGGAGATTTATCAATAGACGAGCCGTTGAATACCGATTGTGACGGAAATGAACTGCTGTTGTCGGATGTAATCGGCACAGACGATGATGTGGTGAGCAAGGGCATTGAAACTGAGGCGGAACGTGAATTGCTCCGAAGTGCGGTGTCCGAATTGGGAGAGCGTGAACGGGAGATAATGGAACTGCGATTCGGACTGATTGACGGAAAGGAGAAAACTCAAAAGGAAACAGCGGAGTTAATCGGAATATCCCAGTCCTACATATCAAGGCTGGAAAAGAAAATAATTCGCAAACTTCGCACAAAGCTTGAAAAGGCTCTGCTTTGATATAATACCAATCCCTAAAACAACAGTAGACAAATCTAATGGTATAAATACAGGATTAACAGGTATTGTGACTTATTTGGAAGCTGCAATGCCTGTTTTTGTTGACAAATTCGGCGGCAGATAGTATAATCATTATATATTAATTTCAGAAAATAACGGAGGTCAAACTATGTCAGACACATTTATAAGAACGGAAATGCTCCTCGGTACAGAGGGAATGAATAGGCTGAAATCTGCACGTGTAGCCATTTTCGGCATTGGCGGAGTTGGAGGATATACTGCCGAAGCGCTTGCACGTTCAGGGGTTGGAGCGCTTGATTTGATTGATAATGATACTGTCAGCGAATCCAATATAAACCGTCAGATAATCGCCTTACACAGCAATATAGGACAATATAAAACAGATGTGGCGAAAGCTCGCATAAGCGACATAAATCCCGATTGTAAAGTAACTGCCCATAATATGTTTTTTATGCCCGATACAGCGGAACAACTGGATTTTTCGCAGTATGACTATGTTGTGGACGCAATCGACACAATAACGGGAAAAATCGAGATAATTATGAGGGCGAAAGCCGCAGGAATCCCCGTAATAAGCTCTATGGGGGCAGGAAATAAGCTGAATCCTACGGCATTTGAGGTTGCAGATATTTACAAGACTTCCGTCTGCCCTCTTGCACGGGTAATGCGTCGTGAAATGAAGAAAAGGGGAGTTGATTCTCTCAAAGTTGTCTATTCCCGTGAGGAGGCAATAACACCGAAAATCAGCGGAATTACGCAGGAATCGGGGAAACCCGTAGCAGGCTCCTGTGCATTTGTTCCCTCGGTGGCAGGACTTATAATTGCAGGAGAGGTAATAAAGGACATCTCTGCCAATTATTGACAGCAGTTGATTTTTTAGCGGTATATACAGATTATTTGGCTGTATTTCGGCTAAAATGACGATTGACAAGCTATTATATGTATGGTACAATCAGTATAAGGATAGGTGTATCCTATGGACGTTTTAACAATCATTTTAAGGAGGTATCACCATGAGAAAAATACTGTCAATCTTGCTTGGTTTGACGCTGTCGCTGAATTGCCTTTGCTTTAGCACCAATGCCGTAAATGCAGGGGATAATCAGTATATGAAAATTCTGCCCCTCTATGACAATGGGGAAATAGTTGAAATTAATCTCACCGAGGGCGAAACGGTTCAGCTTGATTTTCAGCCTGATTCTGAACTTTACGACTTGGAGGACGTTCAGTATTATTCCTATAACAGATGTGCAATCGTTTCCTCTACAGGTAAATTAGTTGGCTGTAAATCGGGGGAAGATAAGGTAATCGTTTCCGTAAGAAATAAAAATGATAATGTTGAGTCGGGATATGAACTTGCTGTAAATGTTCTGTATAATGATGAAATTTCAGAGGAAAACCGCAGTCGCCTTGACCGCCTTAACGAGTTCAGATACGTTAATTATCGCCGCAAAAAAATGGAACTTTTGGGGGCAGTTGACGAGGACACTCCAAGGCTTACAATGGAGAAATTACAGGAATTTATAGACAGCAGCGAAAATCGTGATGAGATATTCAAAAAAATTAATAATTATGTGGTTTATCCCGACGCTGTGTCAAACATCGGAAATGAAACATATTGTTACTGGTTAGATGATAAGGGAAATGAGGTAATATCCCTTATCAGCAAACAAAATTTTATAGCATACACAAAAATAGCCGATGACGGTACTGTTATCGGAGTGCAGGAACTTTATCCCGAAAAATCGGAGTTTGTGGAAAACGGCGTGGATATAGACCATGAGTATATTGAGTACAATGAGATAGTGCGTGAAACGGTTAATGACGAGGGTATGAGGGAAATTATCGTTTGTGAGGACGATGATGAAAATCCCGAAATTCAGCTGTTTGAGGGAGAAACGGTGCAGCTTGTTATGCCTGTTGAGCCTGATATGCCCGAAATTAATTATATCTCGTTTTCTCCGTCAACAATGAAAGACGGGGCGGTTGTCACTCAGGATATGAAACTTACGGGACTTTCTGCCGGTGTTGAGCATGTTAGTATTTACATTGGATATGAGGGAATTGAGCATCAGGATGTTATTGATGTAACAGTTAATATTCGCCGAAATAATTCTATTTCAGAGGAAACCCGAAAGGAACTTGAAAGACTTGAAAAACTTGACGGCTATTATCGCCGCAGAATGGAGCTTTTAGGTGCAATTGACGAGGACGCTCCAAGACTTACAATGGAAAAGGTGCAGGAGATAATTGACAGTGCCGATGACTACCTTGACATTATGTATAAGCTTAACGAGTACCATATATTGCCCGACCAGAAGCCCGGCGGCGGAGGAATGACGAATTATTTTTATTGGTTTGACGATAAGGGAAATGAGTCGATTCAATGGTGCCTTGAAGAAGAACTTGTCTTTTATACAAAAACAAATAATAAAGGATACGTTGAAGCAGGGCAGTATCTGTATCCCGAAAAATCTGAAATTCTTGAAGGTGATGAAGATTGGCTGAACTATGAATATACACAGTTCAATCAGGTAAAGCCCGAGGGATTCGGCATATTGAGTCTGAAATTTGTGGATTATTCCACAAATACGCCTTTCACCGAAACAAACGGAACATTCGTTCTTACTGCAAAACCCATTGAGGGCGAGGGTGAGGAAAAGGAAATAAAAAGCTGGAAGATAACAGAGGATAGTGTAATTGTTTTAGAGGAACTGTCTAAGGATTACCTTTATACCCTAGTTTACAATGACGAATATCACACCGATGAAAACGGCAGATTTTACAAGTATGAAATTGCAGGGGATTATCAGAAAGAAACCTTTGACTTTAATTTCAATGATAAGGTTATAACTTCGGTTTATCTCATAAAGCATTACAGCGACAATCCACAGAAAGTGACAATGGGCGATGCCAACAGGGACGGAAAGCTGACAATTGCCGATATTGCGGTGTTTGAGAAGTGGCTGCTGGGAGGCAGCTTCTGCGGCGGCGAAATTGTACTGGAAAATCCGTGGGTGCTTGATTTCTGTAATGATGACAAGCTTGATGTGTTTGATTTATGCCTTATGAAAGAGGCATTCCTCAAAGGCGGCGAAATTGCGGAACTGCCTACTCTTGAAGAAATAAGCCTTATGACAGATGAGGAGGCAACTGAGATTTTCAGCGAATATACATTTCAGGAAATCGAATGTATCTGGGGCGAGTTTGATTATTATTATTCGGGCTTATATGGCGGAGGCTGGGAAATCGGCGACAAAGCGGTAAGTCTGGATTTTGATTTTTACACCCAAAAGCTCAGAATTGATGCACATATAAGCGAATTAGAATAAACTATCAGCCGAATGTAAGACAAAACAACTTACATTCGGCTTGTTTTTTTATGATTTTTTTGACATTTCTATTTACAAAGATAAAGTTTTGTGGTATAATATCAGTAATAAAATACAAAAAGTGTTAGAACTTTTGTTTTAACGCTGTATCGCAAAAAAGAGATAAAAAAGAGATAAAAAGGAGAAACAATTATGAAAAAACGTGTATTTATTACGCTGCTGACTGCATTGCTGGGGGCAGCTGTTACCGCCTGCGGCCCTGTTGAAACTGAAGCAGGAAAGGCTGAAAATGAAGCAGGCAAGGCAGAAAATGAAGTTCAGGATTCAACTGAAATTGCCGAAATAAAGCCTACAGAAGCTGTGACAGAAATCGTTGAAGAAGCAACAACAATTGCCGCAACAGCTGCAATTGCACCTGCAACTACAGCTGTGACGGAAACTCAGCCTGTAACTGAAATTACTGTGGAAACAACTACAGAAGCTGCTGTTAAAACTCCCGAACAGGTGTATACGGATTTTCTCAATGGCAGCGGCAAGGTGCAGACTTCGGAGCAATTCAAGGCTGACGATTCGGAATACAACGCTGACGGTCTTATTTACGGCAGTTACAGTTTCAGCGATTTGAAAGCGGCTGTTGCTGAGTTTCAGATGGCGGAAATGAATTCCGAATATGCTCTGGTGGACTTCGGAAATGACGGTATAAAGGAACTTGTGCTGCGTTTTGAAAGTGCAAATCCAAACTTTATGAACTGGACAGGAATTATACACAGCAATAACGGCAATTTAGAGCTGAATTCCTCTTATGTTGACGGCTACAGAACAGCCGCTGAACTTTACGATAACGGCTATCTTTTAATCAGCGGTTCAAGCGGTGCAGGAGTTCACAATTCAATGCTGAAAAGCTTCGATGCCAACGGTACGATGTATGATGTTTTATCTTTTAACGAATACTACGGCTCTTTCGCTGAGGAAATTGAATTTACTCTTTCACATAATACCAACTGGGAGGATAATCACCATATTCCCTATGAATCGTTAATTGAGGTGAAAGAATACATTGAGGGCGAAAAGGTGAAAGTCGCTGTTGTTGGCGGCTGGAGCGAAGATGCGGCTATTAAGGCTGAGGAGGAAGATTTTATCGGCTATCTTGAAAGTCTTGGTGCTGAGCTTATTTCTGCCGAGGAAATGAACGGGCTGATTTCAATTGATTCCTATAAGGGTAACGAAGTGCAATGGATTTCCCATAACAGCTGAGAAAATTCCTGTGAAATTTGTGGTGATTTGATTTTTGAAAAATAATTATGAGCCGTTAGCTTTTAGCTTATAGCTATTAGCTGACGGCTCAGTTTTTATAAAGGGCATCTCTAAAAACCCCTTTTTAGAAAAAACAGCTAAGCACGACATCTGCTGCGTCAACCTCCCTTGGAGTGCGACAGCACGCCTTCGGAAGGTTTCCTTACAGCTGCCGTACTTATCTGCTTTTTCTTTAATCAAACGAGTTTTTAGAGATGCCCTAAACATTCAATTCCCTTGGATTTCAATTTGAGAATCTCTTTTTGTTTGAACAGCAGTTCTTCTATACGAGAATCTTTTTCAGAAAAATAGTGGATTTTCTTTATCAAAATATCATCATTTTGGGGGAAAAGCTGATACTTATAGTGTTCGGGATTAATTATTCTATCAGGGCAAAACATTTTTATATTATCGTTCAGAACAAAATTGCGATTATAGTTTTCATAGCTTTCTATTTCTGTTAATTTGTTGTTGCTATAGTTATAATATTCAATACTGATAGAAATGCCGTAAGGCTGTCTTAATACGTTTTTAAAAGTTTCACATTTTATAATATTATTGTTGTCATATTCGCTGACCTCAACAGATAAAATGCTAAAACATTCTTTATTATCAGAATTTTTGGTTGCCAGATAATTAATCTGAATTTTTTCATCAAAATATACAGTAATGTTTTGTCTGTTATCGTCAAGCCTTAAAGAAGAAAACATCAATTTATTATCTGAATCAAAATAAAAGGCGGTATATTCATCGGGATTTGCATTTTGCGGCAGCTTTTTCATTAATTTTTTAAACATACATTTTTTTGCATTAAAATGGTGCAATAAGCTATGACTGTACATATTTTTATCATAATATATGTAAGATGAATCTTTTGCATAGGCGATACTATATGGCTTTGAAAGGAAAGAATAGTCTAATTTGTCGATATACATTTCTTTAATGGCAGAGTATTTTTCCAGTAGTAAATCAAAATCAATATTCATATATAACTCCTTATTAGATTTTTATAAGTATATTATACTAAATATTGCTGTACTATGTCAAGTATCCGACAAAAACAGCACAGAAACGGATTTTTTTCAAAAACCTATTGCATTTTTCTTCATTTTATAATATAATATTATAGGCAATTTTTATTTAAGAAGATTTAAAAGGAGAAATCTGTAATGGTTTGCAATAATATACTTGAAGCGATTGGTCATACGCCTATAATAAGGCTGAATAAGATGAATAAGCCCGGAAATGCCGAAGTACTGGTAAAATTCGAGGGACTTAACGTAGGCGGTTCAATTAAGACAAGAACTGCTTTCAATATGATTCGACAGGCTGAAAAAGAGGGCTTAATCAATAAGGATACAATAATTGTTGAGCCTACAAGCGGAAATCAGGGAATCGGTCTTTCACTTGTGGGAGCTGTAAAGGGCTATAAGACTATAATTATTATGCCCGATTCCGTTAGTGAGGAACGCCGCAAGCTTGTCCGTCACTACGGTGCGGAGGTTATACTCGTTCACGATGACGGCGATATCGGCAAGTGTATCCGTGAATGTCTTGATACGGCACTCCGTATGAAAGCCGAGGACAGTAGGGTATTCGTTCCCCAGCAGTTCACAAATATGAACAATATTTTTGCTCATAAATATTATACGGCACTTGAAATTCTGGAGCAGACAGCAGGCAGAATTGACGGCTTTTGCTCGGGAATCGGCACAGGGGGAACTATTACAGGTATCGGCGAAACTCTTAAATCCCAGTACCCCGATATGCTTATCTGGGCGGTAGAGCCTGAAAATGCCGCTATTTTAGCAGGCGGAAACATTGGTACACATTTACAAATGGGTATCGGTGACGGAATTATTCCCGACATACTTAATCAGAAAATTTACGATGATATCTACATTGTAACCGATGAGGAAGCAATTCAGACTGCTCAGGACCTTGCACGCAAGGAGGGTATTCTGTGCGGTATTTCCAGCGGAACTAATGTCGCTGCGGCTTTGAAAATGGCTGAAAAGCTGGGCGAGGGCAAGACAGTTGTAACAATTCTCCCCGATACTGCGGAGAGATATTTCTCGACACCTTTGTTTGAGGATTGATTATAATTTTACTTTATGGGCGGCTTTTTGAGAAAAATCAACTATGCAAAGCATTTGTGCCATAAATTTTATGATGTTGATTCTGTAAACTAAAATGGAGAAATTATATGAAAACAAAAAAAGTAATTGCTGTAATAATTTCGGTGTTTATTTTCCTTGGTCTTGTTTCAGGCGTTGTTTATTTCAATAAGACGTATGCAAGGATTGACGGGGAATATTATAAAACAGATGTAAAATATATACACCCTCATCTGACATACACTAAAATCATGGAAATAAACAAATGTACAGAGCTTGAGGAGATGATGCTGGCAGCTGCTGAAGAAAATGATATCAGCAGATTAACGGATTTTAAAAAGCTTTCTAATTTGTACTTGACAGTTTCAAAAGCAAACAGCTCTGATTCAAAGAAGATAAGTACCTTTAGCAATTTAAGTGAGCTGTCTCTTTTTCGTACAGTTATTGACCTTGAAGGATTTAATAACAGCAATTTATCTTGTATAATTTCGCTCTATAGTGAAATCGAACACTTTGATTCGCTGGCAAATTGTTCATCGCTAAGAAAAATGGTAATTACAGAATCAATTGTTGATGACAGCATAATAATATCTGACGGTAAATTTGTTATGAAAAACAGCGGCTTTCTGTCTGCTTTTGACAATGTAACAGAGCTGAAAATATATGTTGATAGTATAGAAGATATTACAGGAATTTGTGAAATGGATTCATTGAAGGAATTAAAAATTCATAAAGGTTCGGTTTCCGATAAGAAAAAAGGATTATTGGAAGATAGTGGAATAAAAATTATTGAAGAACAATTTGATTGATATTAGCAGATAATTATAATTTGGCTATTTCCAAAAACCGCTTTTGAGAAAAACAGCTATGCACGGCATCTGTTGCGTCAAGCTCCCTTGGAGTGCGAAAGCAAGACAGTTGTGACTATCCTCCCCGATACTGCGGAGAGATATTTCTCGACACCTTTGTTTGAGGATTGATTTTTTATTTATAGCTATTAGCCGTTAGCTTTTAGCTGTTAGCTGGTTATTTTCGTTACTGCGTAATTATAAGGACGGTTGAGTTTTTCTGCCGTCCTTTTGTGTAATGTATTTAAAAATATTGGACACCTGTTGCTTTTTAATAAAAAATATAGTATAATTATAATATATTTTGATGAAAGGGTTGAAATAAAATGATAAAAGATTCAAAAGAATTCGACGCTATTATAAAGGCAAATCTTATTAAATTCGGTGATATTCCTGCTGATAGTTTCGGATATGAAATCAATGAACGTAAATACGATAACTACTATACTTCTGTTTGCTTTGAAGCGTTCAAAGCAGATATGCAAGAGGGTTATCCACAGCATTTTAAAAAGTATGATGACGGAAAAGGCGGAGAGTTTGACAAAAAAATGGGCAGATATGGCTTGATGCCGCCTAAAATGGCAAGTGTGGCTTCTTCATCACGTTTCTGTTATCTTGCGTTAAGAGATGTAGCTGGTATAGAATTTGAAAAGGAATGTAAAATAAAAGGCATAACAGGAACTGCACCGCAGCTTGATGGATATATCGAACAGGATTTCTGTAATATATTTCTTGAAGTAAAATGTCACGAGATTTTTGACAGCCACAAGTTAATAATGAAAAATAAGTATCTCACTCACTTCAAGAAAAATAATATTTTCCTCGATATAGCTTCAAATGCGATAGAGGGCGAAGAAAAATTTACTGCACCATTAAGCCTTTTCGGAATTGATAAGGAAAGCTCACATTTTGATGTAAAGCAGTTCATCTGTCACTTACTCGGAATTGCGGCAAATACAGGTGAAAAGCCTGCAAAGCTTGTTTATCTGTTCTTCATTCCCGATGTGGAGGACGAACAAACGAAAAAAGAAATCAAAGAATTTTTCGACCTGCTGCAAGGTGAAATCAAAGCTATTTTCACAAGTGAGCCAATTGTGAAATTCTGCAAGGATAACAATATAAGCCTTTCTGCCATAGCGGAGAAAAGCAAAACTATGGAAACTCTCACAACTGAAAACACAGTAGTTTTATTCTGATAAATCAAGGCATTGCATCACCGCAATGCCTTTGTTATTTGTGTAACATATTTAAAAATATCCCTCACCTATAGCATTATCACAAAATATATGCTATAATTAAATTGATTTTAAAGAATTCATAAAAATAAAAGAGGGATAAAATGAATGATAAACATTTAAGATTCATTGATCTATTTGCAGGAATAGGCGGATTTAGACTTGGATTTGAAAAAGTTGGATGTGAATGCGTCTTTAGTGCCGAAATTGACGAACACGCTTGTGAAATGTATGAACTTAATTTTGGTGATAATCCTAAATGTGATATTACGCAATTAGAACCTAAAGATATTCCAGATTTTGATATCTTATGTGCAGGCTTTCCTTGTCAAGCTTTTTCTATATGCGGAAAACAAAAAGGCTTTTATGACAAAACAAGAGGAACACTTTTCTTTGACATATGTCGAATACTTGACGAAAAAAAGCCAAAGGCTTTTATGTTGGAAAATGTGTTCAATTTAGAAAAACATGATTCGGGGAAAACACTTACAGTAATGCTATCTGCTCTTTCAGGTTTAGGTTATACTGTTGTTTACAAAGTTTTAAATGCGAGAGATTTTGGGGTGCCTCAAAATAGAGAGCGAATTGTTATCATAGGAAATAGGGATGGATATGTTTTTGATTATTCAAAATTAAAAATTAATACAATTGATTCGATGAAACAATTTTTAGATGAATCAGGAGAATTTGAAATTTTAGGATATGAAACATACACATTGCTAGATGAAAAGGAAATTAAAAAACAACCTAAGTCAGGACTAATTTTTTGTGGTTATCGAAATAAAAGAAAACGTACAGTCGGTGTAAGACCAGGAACTGAACATTTATCACGAGTTCATAAACAACCTAATAGAATTTATGATGCCAATGGTACACATCCAACGCTTGCATCCCAAGAATCAAGCGGAAGATATTTTATTAAAAATGATGATGTTGTAAGAAAGTTGACTATGAATGAATGTTTTAGATTTATGGGTTTTCCAGAAGATTATAAAAAAGTTGGTAGAAATGCAAGTTTATACGCAAGAATCGGAAATTCAATATGCGTAAATATGGTTGCTTCTGTTGCATCTGAAATAGTTAATCAATTTTTTAGTGGAGGTATATCTATGAGTAAGGAAACAATTTTTTTAGAAGAAATGTATAACGAAGCTGAGAAAATAAAAAATATAGATAATATAGGTTTGGATTGTAGCCAAGTAAGAATGGTGAAAACTATTGTTGATAAAGAAGAAACGTTTAAAGGCGTTTTCACGGTTTTATTAACCAGTTTAGTGTATAAATGCCTTTATCCGGAACAGGATGTTAGAAAACATCAGGCAAATATGTCAGGTGGATATAGTGGAAGATCTTTTGACACCAAATATGTTACTCCATTTATGAAACAAAAGAGATTTTTAGGTGCAATGAAGGAGTCGGGATGGTTGACAAGAAGTTTAGAGCAAAATTTACCATACACCTTAGATTTTCCTGGTAAAATTCAAAATAAAGAGGTTAAAAATGCATTTTTAAACATCTTAAATGATATTGAAGAAAAGAATGCAAATCCTCAAAAGTATGTTCTTGCTATAATGTCATATAGCATTAAATGTAAAAATGATAAATCAGTTATATTAGTAAATCCAATTGAGAAAGAAACAACTATAACTATTGATGAGATTATGACTCTTTTAAATAAACATTTTTATTTTAATTATAAGAGTAGAGGAGCATCCATACTACCTGTAGTTGCTTTATACAGTGTGTATCAATGTATTGTGGAAGAATTGAAAAGATTTGAGGGCAAATCATTGGATAAATTAGCTTCACATAATAGTTGCGATAAGAGTAGTGGCGAAACAGGTGACATAGTTGTTCGCAAATCGGAAGATAATACAATCTACGAAGTAGTTGAGGTGAAATTTGATATTCCAATTGATTCAATTATGATAGATGATGCCTATAAAAAAATAAGTGAAAAACCTGTACAACGATACTATTTGCTGAGTACAGTTTCAATAGATGAAAATGAAAAGAGTGCTATTGATAAAACAATAAATAAAATCAGAGAAGAACACGGGTGTCAAATAATTGTTAACGGCATTTTTCCTACGATTAAATATTATTTAAGATTAATAGATAATACAGATTTATTTATAGAACGATATGTTAAGAATCTTAATGAAAATACCGAGATTAATTTTGAACATAAAATTGCATGGAATGAAATATGTAACGAAAAATGACAAATTCAAGGAGGAAAAATGATATATTTAGACAATGCCGCAACCACAAAGCCCTGCGAGGCGGCTGTGGCGGCGGTTACGGAGATGATGACCGAGAATTTCGGCAATCCTTCATCTCTCCACCGTGCAGGACTTGACGCACAGCTTGCGGTGGACAAGGCTCGGAAAATAATTGCAGGCGCTCTGAGTGCCGACAGCTCCAACATAATTTTCACATCGGGGGCAACTGAGAGCAATAACCTCGCAATCCGTGGAGCCTGTGCCGCATACGGAAAAAAACGGCGTAAAATCGTGGCATCAGCGGTTGAACACGCATCAGTTGACGAAACTCTCACCGCTATGGAAAAAAGCGGATTTGAAATTGTCCGCATTTCTCCCCGTGAGGACGGAAAGTTCTATCCTGTGGATTTTCTCACCGCCTGCGATGATAATACAGTTCTTGTAACCGCTATGCAGGTCAACAATGAAACGGGACATATTCTGCCCGTCAAGGAAATTTTCACGGCTGTCAAGCGGAAATTCCCCGAAATAATCACTCACAGCGACTGCGTTCAGGCATTTATGAAGCTGAATATTTCCGCAAAAACCCTCAATGCCGACCTTATTTCAATAAGCGGTCATAAGGTACATTCCGCTAAGGGTGTGGGTGCTATTTACATAAAAAAGGGAATTCGTGTACTTCCCATTGTGACAGGCGGCAAGCAGGAAAAGGGCATACGTTCGGGAACAGAATCAGTTCCCCTTATCTGCGGATTTGGTGCGGCGGTGGAGCATTTGCAGCCTACTATAGCCGAGAGATATGCTCATGCACAAATGCTGAAAGATACGCTGATTTGCGAAATATCGTCAATTGAGGGAGTTACTGTGAATTCTCCCGAGGACGGTTCGCCCTATGTTATAAATATTTCCGCCGCAGGAAAGCGTTCCGAAATTATGCTTCACTATCTTGAAAGCTTCGGAATTTACGTAAGCAGCGGTTCAGCTTGTTCAAAGGGACAGCAAAGCGGAGTTTTAGAACAGTTCGGCATACACGGCAAATCCGCCGATAGTGCATTGCGTGTCAGCGTTTGCGGAGATACGACAATTGAGGATATACGGTTATTTGCGGAAAAACTCCGTGAGGGAATCAATTCCGTAAGAGGATAAATCAATGCGTAATTATTTCGAATAAATTGCCGTCGATATAAGCTAACGGCTAAAGGCTTATAGCTAACGGCTCATGTATTAAGGAGAATGAAAATGAAAGAAATTGTACTTGTAAAATTCGGCGAAATGGCGTTGAAAGGTCTTAATAAGCGTAGTTTTGAGGATATGTTGAAAAAGAATATCAAAAGACGCATAAAAAATCTTGGAAAATTCGAGCTGACTTCCGCCCAGTCAACCACATACATCAATCCACTTGATGAAGATGTGGATTTAGCAGAGGTTGTTGACCGTGTAGGAAAAATTTTCGGAATTGCGGCTCTCTGCCGTGCCTGCGTATGTGAAAAGGAATTCGGCGATATATCGGCAAAGGCTGTTGAATATCTGGAGGACGTTCTCAGTTGTGCAAAGACATTCAAGGTAAATGCAAAGCGTTCAGACAAGGCTTTTGCAATGAAATCTCCCGAAATCTGTGCGGAACTCGGCGGAATTCTTCTCGATAAGTTCCCGCACCTCACCGTTGACGTGAAAAATCCCGAAGTTACTGTAACTGTTGAGGTTCGTGACACTAATGCATACGTTCACGCTGAAAATATCCGTGGTGCAGGCGGTCTGCCTGTTGGATGCAGCGGAAAGGCTATGCTGCTTCTTTCAGGAGGAATTGACAGCCCTGTTGCAGGTTGGATGATGGCAAAGAGAGGTATTCACATTTCCGCAATTCACTATGTAAGCCCTCCCTACACATCTGACAGAGCGTTGCTGAAAGTTGAAACACTTTGCGAAAAGCTGACGGATTATTGCGGAGATATAGCCTTTTTCTGCGTTCCGTTCACAGAAATTCAGGAGGCTATCAAGGACAATTGCCCAGAGGAATTTTTCACAATTATCATGCGTCGTCTTATGATGGAAATTGCCCAGAGAATAGCGGAAAAGAAGAATTGCCTTGCACTTATTACAGGCGAAAGCGTGGGACAGGTTGCGAGTCAGACTATGGCGGCTATGGCTTGTACCGATGCAGCTTGCAGAATACCTGTGCTTCGTCCATGCGTTGGAATGGATAAGACGGAAATTATTGAAATTGCACGTAAAATCGACACATTTGAAACATCTATCGAGCCTTATGAGGACTGCTGTACAGTATTCACTCCCAAGCATCCAAAGGTTCGCCCACGTCTTGAAGATGTGGAAAAGGCACAGAACAGCTTTGATTTCGAGCCTCTCATTCAGAAAGCTGTTGAGGAAACAGAACTTAAAATTTTTGAGTACAATAAATAAAAAGCTATTAGCTTTTAGCCGTTAGCCTTTAGCTGTTAGTTTTTAGCTAATGCGTGCGGTAAATTTGATTTTTGTAGGGACACGGCGTGCCGTGTCCTTTTTGTTTGATAAAACTGCAATCCGTGATGATTATAATGCAAGCTGTGCGGAAAGTATTGCAAAAAATTACAAATCATGTATAATATAAATATCAGCTGAAATAAATGTAAAGGGGGAAATCCGTGAAAATACGACTTAATGTAAGTGATGAAAGATACGCAGAACTTGAACAGAAACTTTTATCCGCAGGCTTTGAAATTGACGATGAAGCAGAACTGATAATCACGGAAAAAGAGCGATATTCCTCATTTATAGCCGTAAAGAATAAAAAAGGCGAAAAGCTCAGGCTTAAATCTGAGGAAATAATTTTCATAGAAAGTTTCGGGCATGATGTTGTGGTTCACAGTACGGACGGGGAGCCGTACTACGCTTACGACAGGCTTTATCAGCTTTGCACCATACTGGACAATGAAAAATTTTTACGTGTGAGCAATTGTGCCATTATTGCAAAATCCCACGTGAAGAAAATCAAACCGTCACTTTCGATGAAATTCGTGCTTACAATGTCCGACGGTTCTCTTGTAGATGTCACACGGAGTTACTGTAATTCGTTCAAGGAATTTTTTGGAATTTAGGAGGGTAATTTATGGCGATGTTAGGTTCTATTATAATTTTTTATATAATATTTCTTATAGTTGTTGCGGTGATAATTTTTGCCGTTTATTCAAGCATTTATAAAAAGAAGATAAATAAAAAACTGGAGCAGAATGAAAGTACGGCTCACGTTTCTATGCTGCCCACGGAGAGTATCGGGAAAATAATTCTCATTGTTGGGGGAGTTATATTTGCAATTTCTGTTATGTCAATGCTTTCAACCATATCCGCAAATGTTCAGAATACTCAGAATAATCTCAACAATACCATAACTTCACTGCAATGCGAAATCAGAGAATTAAAGGATATGGTTGAGGAGCAGAATTCTGAATTTATTATGTTTGAATGTGAAATTGGCGAAATCGACAACGCAAATCATACCGTCAACACAATGTTCAGGTGTATTCCCAAAAAATCGGGAGAGGATACAAAAATCAGAATTACTGTGGGAAAGGATACCATAACTCTTGAAAAAAATGCTGACGGCATTTTTAAAGGGGAAAAGCCGCTGCCGATGTTTGATAACAGCTATAGCGAAGTATGTGCATCAATTGAAACAAATGGCGTCACATCTTCAATGTGGATTATGGAAAATGATTATTATTTTTTGAGTGACGTATGCCTGCCGCAGTTGGAGAATTTACAAGGCTTGAACTATAATTTCGGCAAGAACAGCTTTTCTCTGAGCGGTACTTATTATAATGGAGGAATTTCGAATTATTCGGGGGATATTATAACCGATAAGCGTATGGATGAACTCGATGATATAAAGGTGATATTCAGCGTTAATGGTGAAATTGTCAAGGAAATTGAAATTACCGAATTGTTTACGGATATAAATGAAAAAATTCCTGCAAAGACGGGGGATTCGGTGATAGTTGAAGCTGTGGGAACTGACAAATACGGATATACTCACAAAAGACTGCTTCTTGAAACAGATTCAGAGGGTTCACAATCGTGGAGTGAAGCCGATAGTATTTATGACGAAAACGGAAATCTTCTGAATGAATTAGTATAATAGAATAATTATATATGAACAGGCGGTTATACTGCCTGTTTATTTTGTAGTAAAATAACAGTGAAGATTTGTAGCAATTTACTAAAAAATGTGCCGTAATTTGTACGTCTGAGGGAATGTCGGTGAAAAATGGGGGATAATACTTGACATAATTGCGGAAATAGTGTATAATAGAGTATCATAGAATAGGTGTATTGTGACAAAATGTATACCTTTCTTTTGTACAAATTTTCCTGCGGAGGCGACAACGACTGATGAACAATAAAGAAAATAACGACATCTTGGAGAATACAGGCAGTGATGAAGCTTCTGCAAGGGCAGAAAAAATCAGGGCAATCCGTGAATCTCTGCGTAATGCTGAGGTAAACTCAAATGTACAGGCGGAAAAAGCTCCCGATGTGCAGACAGACGATGTCATTGAAACACAGGCGGAAGATGTTTCTGATGAACAGGTACAGGAAACTCCTGAATCACAATCGGAAGAAACTGCTGATGTACAGACGGTAGAAAATCCCCAATCTCAGATTGAGGAAAATCTGCAAGCACAGGAAGCTGTTACAGCAAATGCCGCTGCAATGGGTATTCAGCCAAAGGAAACTGCAAATCCAGCTGCTGAAACAGTTCAGCCAATGGAAACTGCAAATCCTACTGCTGAAACAGTTCAGCCCAATGCTGAAAAACTCCCTAAGCTGGTGCCACTGAAAAAAGCTGCCAATGTAAATCAGGATTCTGAAATGCCTAAAAAGAAGAAAAAAGGCAAGAAAAAGAAGAAAAAAAAGACGGTAAAGCAGAGAATACGTGAGCTTTTTCCTGAAAAAGGCGACAGCGTTGCTGAAATTATCAGAAAATTTGCTTTCCTTATTTCTGTTATTGCTATTTTTGTTTGCGGTCATATGGTTGCGGATTACTATTACGACCTGTGGAAAAGCCGTAAACAAAATGACAGCCTCAGCCAGCTTTATGAAGAAGAGGAGCCGGTTTATGAGGCGGAAATTCCCGAAGCTACTGTGCCGGGCGAAAAACCAACAGAAAAGACCTATAAAATTCTCAAAGGTGCGAAAAAACTGCTGGAGATAAATTCTGATACAGTAGGTTATATCCGTGTTCTTTCCAAGGACGGCAGCGACCCTATAATTGACCTGCCTGTTGTAAGGGCTTACGATAATATGAAATACCTTGACCGCAGCTTCAATGGCGAAGAATCAAGAGCAGGTACGCTGTTCCTTGATTTCAGAAACCGTTTTGACGTTATTAAGGACGGCAAGCGTATGTATGACAATTCCGAGCATCTTGTTATTTACGGTCACAATATGGCTGACGAGAGTATGTTCGGCAAGCTGAAATATTATTACGGAAGCGAAGAATATTATATGGAGCATCCAATAATTCAGCTTAATTCAAATTATGAAACATATAAATATAAGATATTTGCTATATTTATTGTTGACGCTAAGGACGAATCGGAAACAAAGTACGACTGCTGGAATCAGCTGGAGCTTGACACCGAGGAAGAATTCTACAACTTAGTCAACGAGGCAAAACGCAGAACAATTTACACCAATGATGTTGATGTAAAATACGGCGACGGTTTGCTTTCACTTTCTACCTGTCACTATCTTCTCAAGGACAGAAGCCGTCTTATGATTATGGCGAGAACTATACGTCCCGGTGAAGATGAGTATGAGGGTACTCAAAACAGCAAGAGAAATGATAATATCAAATGGCCTACAATGTACTATAATTCAAAGAAAGATGAAAAGTATGATGAAGACGCCATTTTCATACCATATGCAGCTTAAAGCGTACAGCACATACGAAAAGGCTATCGTTGACGTAGACAGCCTTCCGCTTAAGGAAC